>CAJODU010000135.1 GCA_905233325.1 uncultured Selenomonadaceae bacterium | reverse complement strand
GACGTCTTCAACAGGCATAAGGAAAGGCTTGTCAGTGTCACGGGTTGGAGTAGGAATGTAATCATCGACAGCTGCCATAAGTTCCATAATCTTGTCTTCTTGCTCTTTGTTGCCTTCGAGGGCAAGGAGAGCGGAGCCGGCAATAATAGGAATGTCATCACCAGGGAACTCGTAGCTGCTGAGAAGATCGCGAACTTCCATTTCAACGAGTTCAAGGAGTTCAGGATCATCAACTTGGTCAACTTTGTTGAGGAAGACAACGATTGCAGGAACGCCAACTTGACGAGCAAGCAGAATGTGCTCACGAGTCTGAGGCATAGGGCCATCAGATGCAGCAACGACGAGGATTGCACCGTCCATTTGAGCAGCACCAGTGATCATGTTCTTGATGTAGTCAGCGTGACCCGGGCAGTCAACGTGTGCATAGTGACGGTTTTCGGTCTCATACTCAACGTGAGCAGTATTGATTGTGATACCGCGCTCACGCTCTTCAGGAGCCTTATCAATATTTGCAAAGTCAACGATCTGGTTTGTTGCAGACGGAAGTCTGGAAGCCAAAACCTTGGTGATAGCAGCAGTCAGCGTTGTCTTGCCGTGGTCGATATGACCAATGGTACCAATATTAACGTGCGGTTTGGAACGGTCAAATTTCTGTTTTGCCATTTAAATATTCCCCCTAAATTTAATGCGTAGATTCACATTTATTACGCAATACAAATTACAATATATTATTCGCCTTTATTCTTAGCAATAATGGCGTCGGAAATCGTCTTTGGAACTTCATCATAATAGGCAACTTCCATTGAATAATTGCCGCGACCTTGAGTCTTGGATCTCAAATCAGTCGAATAACCAAACATGCTGGAAAGCGGGACAAAACCCCTTATAACCTGTACTCCGCCGCGTGGCTCCATACCGTCAATACGACCACGTCTGGAGTTCAAATCACCAATAACATCACCCATATACTCTTCAGGTACAGTAACTTCAACTTTCACATAAGGCTCAAGCAACACGGGACTTGCCTTCTCTGCAGCATTCTTGAAAGCGATTGATCCTGCGATCTTGAAAGCTGCCTCGGAGGAGTCAACCTCGTGGAAACTACCATCATAGACAGTAGCTTTAACGTCAACCATAGGATAACCGGCAAGTATACCGTTTTCCATAGCTTGTTTAACACCAGCCTCGATAGGATTGATGTATTCTTTAGGAATGACACCGCCGACAATCTTACTTTCAAAGGCGAAACCTGCACCCGTTTCTTGAGGTTCGATTTCAATCCAGCAATGACCATATTGACCATGACCGCCGCTCTGACGAACAAACTTACCTTCAGCTTTGGAAGCCTTGCGAATAGTCTCACGATAGGCAACTTGCGGTTCACCGACTTTACAGTCAACCTTGAACTCACGCAACATTCTATCAACGATAATCTGCAAGTGAAGTTCACCCATGCCGGAGATGATAACCTGTCCGGTTTCAGGATCAGTACGCACCTTGAAAGTCGGATCTTCTTCAGCCAACTTCTGAAGAGCAATACCCATCTTCTCTTGATCGTTCTTAGTCGCAGGTTCGACAGCAACCGAAATAACAGGATCAGGGAAGTTCATTGACTCAAGAATGATCGGCTTGTCTTCAAGGCACAAAGTATCACCTGTAGTGGTATCTTTCAATCCGACCGCAGCAGCAATATCGCCACTGTAGACAATATCAATCTCTTTACGATTGTTGGCGTGCATTTGAAGGATACGACCAATGCGCTCCTTTTTACCTTTAGTGGCATTGTAGACGTAAGAGCCGGAAGTAAGAGTGCCGGAGTAAACGCGGAAGAATGCAAGTTTACCAACATAAGGATCAGTCATAATCTTGAAAGCAAGAGCCGCAAACGGTTCCTTATCACTGGAAGGTCTCTCTTCAGCCTTGTCATTATCAGGATTAGTGCCTTGAATCGGCGGAATATCCGTCGGTGCCGGCATGTAGTCGACAATGGCATCAAGTAGAGGTTGAACTCCGCGGTTTTTATAAGAAGTACCGCAGACAACCGGCGTCATCTCACAGTCAATGGTAGCTTTTCTGATAATTTTCTTGATCTCTTCGACGCTGACTTCCTCACCACTGAGGTATTTTTCCATAAACTCATCATCATATTCGGCACAAGCCTCAAGGAGTTTATCGCGATATTCCTCAGAGATTTCTCTCATATTATCCGGAATTTCAATCTCATCAGCAACCTTGCCAAGATCATCTTCATAGACAATGGCCTCCATTTTGACAAGATCGACAATTCCTTCAAAAGTATCTTCAGCACCAATCGGCAACTGAATCGGAACTGCATTAGTGTGGAGGCGATCACGCATCATCTGAATGACGTTGAAGAAGTCCGCGCCGGTAATGTCCATTTTGTTGACATAAGCCATACGAGGAACATTGTAACGCTCCGCTTGACGCCAGACTGTCTCGGTCTGCGGTTCAACACCACCACGGGCAGTCAAAATTGCAACAGCACCGTCAAGAACGCGGAGAGAACGTTCAACTTCAACAGTGAAATCAACGTGACCAGGGGTATCAATAATATTGATTCGGTGACCCTTCCAATGGCAGGTAGTAGCTGCTGAAGTTATGGTGATACCGCGCTCCTGCTCCTGTACCATCCAGTCCATAGTAGCTGCACCGTCATGAACTTCACCAATTTTATGATTGATACCTGTATAAAATAAGATACGCTCAGTAGTAGTGGTTTTACCGGCATCTATATGAGCCATTATACCAATATTTCTGGTATTTTCAAGTGAAAACTCTCTAGCCAATCGCCTCACCACCTGTAGTGAGCAAACGCCTTGTTAGCTTCAGCCATCTTATGAGTATCCTCTTTCTTTTTGATTGAGGCACCGGTGTTGTTGGCAGCATCAAGGAGTTCGCCGGAGAGACGTGCATCCATAGTTTTTTCTGAACGCAACCTCGCATAGTTGACAAGCCAGCGAATACCGAGAGTCATACGACGATCAGGTCTGACTTCAACAGGAACTTGATAGTTAGCACCGCCAACACGACGAGCACGAACTTCCAGCACCGGCATGACATTTTTGAGAGCAGTCTCGAAGACCTCAAGCGGATCTTTGCCGGATTTATCTTTAATAATATTAAAAGCGTCATATACAACACGCTGAGCAACAGACTTCTTACCTGAAAGCATGACCTTGTTAATAAACTTTGAAACTGTCTTGGAATTATAAACCGGATCGGGTAAGACATCACGCTTAGGCACAGAACCTTTCCTAGGCATTAACAAACCTCCTGACTAATTAAGAATTAAGAATTGATTATCCTGTCTTCCTAATTATTTTTTCTTCGCTTTGGCTTTCTTGGCTCCATACTTTGAGCGAGACTGATTACGATCAGAAACGCCGGCAGTATCAAGAGTACCGCGAATTATATGATAACGAACGCCCGGCAGATCCTTAACACGTCCGCCGCGTATTAAAACAACGCTATGCTCCTGGAGATTGTGACCAATACCCGGAATATAAGCGGTAACTTCAATGGAGTTAGTCAAGCGAACACGCGCAACCTTTCTCAGAGCGGAGTTCGGCTTTTTCGGAGTAGTGGTATAAACACGAGTGCAGACACCGCGCTTTTGAGGACATTCCTTCAAGGCCGGTGCTGTGGACTTCTCCACCAAACTCTCACGACTTTTTCTGACCAACTGATTTATTGTA
The DNA here is from genome assembly GCA_905233325.1 of uncultured Selenomonadaceae bacterium. GTDB lineage: Bacteria > Bacillota > Negativicutes > Selenomonadales > Selenomonadaceae > Quinella. The sequence goes on along the minus strand of CAJODU010000135.1, from coordinate 115 downwards.
GGCACATGTAAGCCTCCTTTCTTTCGCACAAATCATTTTTTCAAATGCGTGGTAAGTTTAACACTAAAAAAAAGTCTTGTCAATACCTATTTTTCAAACTTTCTTATATACACTT
>CAJODU010000134.1:7080-9518 GCA_905233325.1 uncultured Selenomonadaceae bacterium | reverse complement strand
TTGTGGAGAACGTGTAAGACCTAAAACCTAGCTGCTTGTAGCAAAGGCTGTGTTCATTGAAGCAAGAATCCACCGGCTTTAGCCGTGTGGAGTGTCAATAATGTTGTTCGTTGGAGGTATTGTAATGAAAAAGTTAGTATTTCTGATGACTTTGATTGTGGGAATCTTGGTTACGCAAATTTACACAGCCGATACCACATTTGCAAAATCTAAAGATGATTCATCACTGAAAAAGATCGCCATTGTCATTGTCAGTGACGATCCTACTTATAGAACTAAATACTTTGCTAAACGAGCAGTAAAAGATTTATCCAAAGACAATAGTAAAAATAAATTCAAATTCATACCGGATGGCTTAAGAAAGAGATTTGAGAGCAATAAAAATGATTTCATACTCTTTGCAGGTGAAGATGTACAGAATAAATATCATGAATATTGGTTTAAGAAAGGGTTATTGCAGGAAGGTACACCGTCAAAAGATACTCTGATAGATTTTGTAAATTACAGCGGTTACGACAAAGTAGTTTTTCTTTTAATTAATAAATCAATGATGCAACAAACCGGCACCATAGGTACACAAATTACTAATCCGACACCGAGTGGCAGCTCAGTAGGAACAACAATCTATACTCAAACGTATCAGGCTTCGCTCACTATGGATGCCTTCTTGGTTGATAAGACAAAAATCATTCAATCTGCCACAACTTCTCAAGTTAATGGTGACAAATGGTCATCATTCAAAAGAGCTATCCGTGAAATATGCCCTAAAATAAACCCTTCGTTCTGATGAACTGATTTAGAAATTTTAAAAAAAAATCGCTTGACAGTTGCTGCCAAATGCGGTTTTTTTGTGTCATATACTATTAATGCGCCAAAATCTCGAATCATCAAGATTGAGTTTTTTTGAGCTCTTCGGCATAATGAAACTGTCACCGCCGAAATTGAAATAGATCAGCCCAAGCTCCTCAAACACCTGCACTGCAGAGATCATGGTATAGGTTGAATTATATTGAGGATTTTTACGGGCAAATACTGAATTTCTAAATCCTACATTGAATTGACATATATCATAAGGCTTATACTCTGATTCATCGGAACAGTTCCGCAAGAATTTATATATATTTACCATTGCCTCACGATCAGGGAAAGTGCTGCCCTCAGCGGCGGGATCAATGGTCTTGATCATACATTGAACGCTGGTCTGTTCATTAAAGACATTAATCTCCGGCTCAAAAGTAATATCAATCTGCTCATTTTCAATGAGAGGAATGAATGAGGCTTTGTTCCAAGCAACCGCCCTCACATCAGAAGTATCACTATCATTTGATTTAATGTAGAAACTAAGGTGATTTTGCTCTTGACCCATAGCCTTAGGCCAGACGCCTTTGACATTCCTGCAGGCAAAGACAGGTTGGGGATTACCTACGCCGAATGGTGCAATCTTATCCATCTCTTCAGCCAATTTAATATCCAATTCGGCAGGGTGGATCATTGCATCTACATTCTGAATGGGGACAAAATCCTCATCTTTTAGAGTTTGCTTGACGTAACTATCAAATTCATTTCTGAATTTATCGATATCTTTAGTCAGCATTGTGAAACCGGCAGCCATTGAGTGACCGCCGTATTGAGTGAAATAATCCTTGAAATGATCCAGGGTATGTTTCATGTGAAGGGCATCTATGCTCCTGCAGGACGCCCTGGCATATTCGCCTTGAATGGAAATGACAATCGTCGGCAGATTATATCTTTCGAGGAGCCGTGCAGCAGCAAGACCTATTATACCGGCGTGCCAATCATTATTTGCGACGACGATACTGCTCATATCACCGCCGCGCTCTTTGCGAAGTTGCTTGTACTCTTCGTTGGCCTCATCAACCATTTTGTTTTCTTTGTCTTTACGAGTATTATTTTCCTCATCAAGCTCAAGGGCAATGGCTTTTGCCTCTTCTTGATCCTCACTGAGGAGCAACTGCACACCTTTGGAGGCGTAGGCAAGTCTGCCTGTAGCATTGAGCCGAGGAGCCAGCTTAAAACCTAAGTGACCGGTATTGATAGTCTTGCCGGCAAGTCCCGCTGTCTCTATCAATGCACGCAGACCGATATTATTTGTCTGAGGCATATGCTTGAGACCGAGATATACTATTTTGCGATTCTCACCGATAAGCGGCACAATATCAGCAACGGTGGCAAGAGCGGCTAAATCTATATCATCAGTGTACTCTTGAAAATCAATTCCATTAATCTGGGCATTGAGTGCTTGACAAATTTTGAAGGCAACACCGGCACCGCAGAGATTTTTGTCGGGATATTCACAGCCATCTTGGTGAGGATCAATCACCGCCGTTGCATTGTCGATAGGCTCAGAGGGCAAGTGATGATCTGTTACAATTACATCCAGTCTATCTTTGACTGTCTCGATCTCTTTGCCGTTGGTG
>CAJODU010000134.1:0-7053 GCA_905233325.1 uncultured Selenomonadaceae bacterium | reverse complement strand
CCTCGTCGGCAATCTTTGAAAGAGCCGCCACATTGAAACCATAGCCCTCTTCACGGCTTGGAATGTACGATTTAACTGTGGCACCGAGTTTTCTCAAAGCCCTTATCATTATAGCGGAGGCCGTCATACCGTCAACATCATAATCACCGTAAATAACAATATTTTCCTTGTCGTTGATGGCTTGAATGATTCTGTTGACGCTTTCTTTCATACCTTTCATCAGGAAAGGATCGTTAAACTTTTGTCTGTTTTCGGGATCAAGGAATATTGCCGCCTCCTCGACGTTTGTTATACCGCGATGATACAAGACCTTAGCCGTCACCGCAGATATATTTAAACTATCAACCAGATTTTTAACGATTGATTCATCTTCATCATAAAGCAGCCATTTCTTTTGCATAATAAGCTCCATTCTGCTGCGATCACAGTGACAAAAAATCACTTTGAACGCTTTCTCGTAATCTCCACCAATCCCAGCGGTGTCATATCAATTACTTTGGTTATTATTTTGTCTTTCTTTGCCTCGCTGCGCAGGAATTTTAGTAAGCCTTCCTTATAATCATCTCGCGGCATATCAATAAAATCAACTATTATGATTCCGCCAAGATCACGCAATCGGAGTTGCCTCATTATAACTTCAGCCGCCTCAAGATTGACCTTGTAAACCGTGTCGGAAAGATTTAAATCACCGACAAAGTGGCCGGTATTTACATCAATGGCAGTCAGAGCCTCCGTCTTGTCGATAACGATAAAACCGCCGCTCGGCAGCTCCACTTCACGGTTATTGAGTTTGGCTATCTCCTCGTCAACGTGAAATTTTTCAAAGATTGGTGTATCGTCAATATATCGCCATACATTCACCTTTTCACTCACGCTCGGCATATTTTTAATAAATCTCATTGCCTGATAGCTCAATTTTTGATTGTCGACCACGACCTCTTCAACGTCGCTCGTGAGTTCATCTCTCAAAATGCTGGTTATAAAATCATTGTCACTGTAGAGGAGAGACGGTGCCTTCCTCTTGACTACACCGCGTTCAATGGATTTCCAAAATCTGTATGTACTTTGAATTTCATCTATCAAAGTCTCTTCATCACAATCCTGTGCAGCAGTGCGAATTATAAAACCCGCATCTTTGAAGTGCATTTTTTTGGCAAGCTCAAACAAACGCTTACGCTGGCGTGGTTCTATCTTTTGGGAAATACCCAAGTACTTAACCCTCGGCAGTAAAACTAAATTGTGTGATGGAATGGAAAGTGAAGTCGTCGCTCTCGGTCCTTTGGTGCCGATTGCCTCTTTTTTGATTTGAATGATTATATCCTGCCCTATTTCGTACTTTTGTTTCTTATTCAGTTGAAGGAAAGCATTTTTGTCACGCCCGATGTCAACGAATACTGCTTGTATACCGGGCAGGAAATTCTGTATCTTACCCTTGTAAATATTGCCGAGCAGGTGGGGATTGTCATCTCGATCAACATAATAATTTTCTAATTTGCCGTCTGCAAGTATAGCGGCAGAATTTTCATGTCTTTTGTGGTGAATTAAAATTCTCTTCACTATGCTTATACTACTCTCTTCCTTATTATAATTTTTTGATTAGTCTGCGGGACGTTCGCCGCTCTTGCCGGTGAATTTGTGATAGCTCCCACCCTTGCGGCGGCTCATAAGCTCCTCAAATAATTCTTCAGGCTGGATTCCGTGCCAGGCAAGCAGAACAAGGCAATGATACCAGAGATCGCCCATCTCGTAGATTACTTCACTCTTGTCAAGATTTTTGGACGCAATCACCGTCTCAACCGCCTCTTCGCCGACCTTTTTGAGAATCTTATCGTGGCCTTTGTCGAAGAGGTAATTTGTGTAAGAACCTTCAATCGGGTGACGCTGGCGGTCTTTAATGACAGAATAGAGTTCATTAATCACCAGTGCAAAATTTGGCTCCGGCTTTTGATCAATGGTTGCAAGTGCCTTATCATTCTCACCGAGGCGGCGTCCGCTGAAACAGGTATATGTTCCCGTGTGACAGGCAACGCCCTTTTGCTTGACGTGAATCAATAAGGTGTCACCATCGCAATCGTAATTGATCTCGGTGACTTGCTGTGTATTGCCGCTCGTCTCGCCCTTCTGCCAAAGTTTTTGACGTGAACGACTGTAAAACCAAGTGTAACCTGTCTCTAAGGTTTTTTTGAGTGATTCTTCATTCATATATGCAAGCATAAGTACTTGACCATTTTCATCTTGAACAATCGCCGGCACCAGTCCGCTCTCATCAAATTTTATCATAGAAATATCAACAGTATTTTGCATCACAATCAGCCTCCAAACAACTGTATATTATCAAATTAAATTTATTCTATCATATAAGCTCGATTTATTCAAGACAGAAAATTTCTTTACGCCCGTGTCAATTTCCGGAATACTTATTTACATTTTTCAAAAAAGTGATAAAATATATTGCAAAGTTGTTTTAATCGAAAATGCAGAAAAGGGAAATTTCTGTATTCTAAATTCTAACATAAGGGTGATTACATGAATGTCGGAATAGACATCGGATCGACGACTATCAAACTCGTTGTCTTGGACGATAATAAAATTAATCCCAAAATCGTCTGTAAAAATTATTCTCGCCACTTTTCGGAGATTGGTGCTTCGCTGATGAAGGAACTCAACACACTCAAAGATTTTGTCGGCAGCAAAAGTTTCAAATTCGCACTGACCGGCTCGGCAGGAATGGGTATCGCCAAGAAGATGGCTCTGCCGTTTGTGCAGGAAGTGATAGCTTGCAGAGAGGCAGTCAAGTCCTTTATACCAAACACTGATACCGTTGTGGAGCTTGGCGGTGAGGACGCAAAGATCACTTACTTCGGCAAGGCACCTGAGCAGAGAATGAATGGCGTCTGTGCGGGTGGCACCGGCTCATTTATTGATCACATGGCAAGTCTTCTTTCAACCGACGCGGCAGGGCTCAACACCTTAGCAGAGAAGGGCAGACAGATTTACACCATTGCATCACGCTGTGGAGTATTCGCAAAGACTGATATTCAGGCTTTGATGAACGACGGTGCCAAAAAGGCAGATATTGCCCTCTCTATCTTTCAAGCTGTAGTCAATCAGACAATCGGCAATCTCGCTCAAGGTCGTCCGATCAGCGGCAATGTGGCTTTTCTCGGAGGTCCTCTGCACTTTCTCTCTGAATTGAAGAGACGTTTTATTGAGACGCTGAAACTTGATTCAGATCACGTTGTGGACGTTGAAGACGGCAACTACTTCGTGGCGATGGGTGCCGCTCTATCTGATGAGGCTAAGGAGATCAATGTCAGTGACCTTGAGGCGGCAATGAAGAGAGCAAATGACGCCGTTGAGGCAGATACCCGCAAGGCTGATTTTGTACTCTTTGAGAGTAAGGCAGAATATCTGGCATTTAAACAACGCCATGATCGCCACAAAGTCAAACGTGGGGATCTCTCGAATTACGTCGGTAAGATTTACATAGGTATTGACGCCGGCTCCACCACCACTAAACTCGTCGCAATCGGCAAGGGCAAAGAGTTACTCTACACTTCCTATGGCAGCAATCAAGGCTCACCATTAAAGACTGTTGTCGCCGCAATGCGTGACCTCTATAATGCACTGCCTTCAACCGCGCAGATTGCAGGTGTCTATACCACCGGATACGGTGAGGCGATTGTCAAGGCGGCTCTTCACGCGGACGGCTCCGAAGTTGAGACTTTTGCTCATTTGAGAGCGGCGCAGGAATTTTGCCCTGATGTCAGTTGGGCAAGATATGAAGTGCTTCTTCGTTGAGGACGGGACGATTGGCAATATCACTTTGAATGAGGCTTGTTCTGCCGGTTGCGGTTCCTTTATCGAAAACTTCGCTCAAGGTCTCCACATGACGGCTGCCGAGTTTAGTGCAAAGGCTCTCAACAGCAAAGCACCTGTTGATCTAGGTACTCGTTGCACGGTCTTTATGAACTCAAAGGTCAAACAAGCACAAAAGGACGGTGCAGATGTCAGCGATATTTCGGCAGGTATATCACTTTCAGTTATTAAAAATGCTCTATTTAAAGTTATGCAGCTCAAGGACGTGTCAACTCTCGGTGAGAATATTGTCGTACAGGGCGGAACATTCTATAATGATGCAGTCCTCCGAGCTATGGAAAATCTGCTTGATCGTGAAGTCATTCGTCCCGACATTGCCGGCTTGATGGGTGCTTACGGTGCCGCTATCCTTGCCATGCAGAATGAAACGTCAACTATTCTGTCTGCTGATGAGTTGAAGGAGTTCACTGTTGAGACTAAATCCTATCGCTGCAGCGGGTGCGGTAATAAGTGCCTGATAACGCGGCAGACTTTCCCTGACGGCGGCAAATACTTCACCGGCAACAGATGTGAGCGGGGTATCGGCGGCAAGCGCAAAGTGGAGAGCGATATACCTAATATCTACGCCTACAAATATCACCGCGTATTTGACTATAAATCACTTGACGAATCAGAGGCAACTCGCGGAGTAGTAGGTATTCCTCGAACGCTCAATATATATGAGGATTATCCCTTCTGGCACACTTTCTTCACCGAACTCAAATATAGAGTTGTCCTCAGTGATAAATCCACCGCCCAGCTTTACTACAAGGGTATGGCGACTGTGCCTTCCGATTCTCTCTGCTATCCTGCCAAGCTGGCACACGGCCACGTTATGGATTTAATCGAGCGTGGAGTCAAGACGATCTTCTATCCTTGCGAACCCTACAACTTCGACACCCGCTCCGACAATTACTACAACTGCCCGATTGTTGCCTCCTATGCTGAAAACATTCGCGGCAATATGGACGTTATCCGTGAGCGTAACATTAAATTCATGCAACCCTTCCTGCCCGTCAACAATAAGGATAAACTCATTGATCGCCTTGCTGAAGAGTTCAAGCCTGAAGGTATCAGTAAGAAAGAGATTGCTGCTGCCGTTGAGGCCGCTGAGGCTGAACTTGACCACTATCGCGAAGATGTCAAGCACTATGGCGAGCAGATTATTGAGCGTATCAAGCAGACGGGTGAGCATGCGATCTTGCTTGTCGGCAGACCCTATCATATCGACCCTGAAATCAATCATGGAATCCCTGAGATGATTCAATCCTACAATCTGCCGATTCTCTCCGAAGATGCCATTTACCACTTGCCTGTCAAGTCTCCCAAACTCTCCGTCGTCAATCAGTGGAGCTATCACGCCCGCCTCTATCATGCCGCTCAATTTGCCTGTGAGAATCCCAACTTGACATTGATTCAACTGAGTTCATTCGGCTGCGGGCTTGATGCCCTCACCACCGATCAAGTCAAGGAGATACTGGAAAGTCACAAGCGTATCTACACTATGATTAAACTTGATGAAGTCAGCAATCTCGGCGCGGCACGGATAAGATTGAGATCACTTCTTGCAGCGTTGAAACGCCGTACAGAGATTCCCTATCATGAAGTCAAGCCTATTGAGCGTCCGCACTTTACTGCAGAATGCAAGAAAACTCATACCATTCTGGCTCCGCAAATGGCTCCCATACATTTTGATTTACTTCAAACTGTCTTGAATAAATATGATTATAAGGTCGTTGTGCCGAGTATGCCCGACAAGTCCGCGATTGACTTGGGTCTCCGCTATGTCAATAATGATATGTGCTACCCTGCCATTGTGGTGATTGGGCAGTTGATTGCCGCACTTAAATCCGGCGATTGTGATCCCGATCACACTTCTATTGTGCTGTTCCAGACTTGCGGTGCCTGTCGTGCCACCAACTATATCAGCGTCCTCAGAAAGGCGATAAAAAATGCCGGTTTCCCTCAAGTGCCGGTCTTTGCCTGTTACGGTCTGCCTGATGAAACTGATGATTTTGAGTTGAGTCGTGACTGTCTTATGGACGTGATTAAGTCCGCTGTCTACGGTGATCTGCTGATGAATGTCAAAAACCGAATGATGCCCTATGAGATCCGCCGCGGTGAGACGCAGAGACTCTTTGACGAGTGCATGATCATTGCCAAGCGGGACTTGATTGAAGGCAACTATCTCTCCTTCAGGCGAAATATTAAATCTTTTGTCAAGCAATTTGACGCCATTGAGATTGACGAGACTCTCCGCAAGCCTAAGGTTGGCGTTGTCGGTGAAATTCTTGTCAAGTATCACCCTGTCGCCAACAATCATCTTGAGAATGTGCTGATGAGTGAGGGTGCGGAAGTTGTTATGCCGGACTTTATTGACTTCTTCCTCTATATTGCTTATGATGCCATTGCTAAGAGACACCTTCTTGACGGCAGCCGTAAAGATAGAATCTTTGCTGAAATATTTATTCAGTTGCTTGAGTTCTTCCGCCGTCCGATGAAGTCTGCCCTTGAGAAGAGCAAGCATTTCCTGCCGCCTTGTTCAATAAAGAAGACCGCAGAGTTGGCGTCGCGTCATGTCAGTGTCGGCAATATGGCAGGTGAAGGGTGGTTCCTCACGGGTGAGATGGTCAAGCTGATTGAGGAGGGTGTCAACAATGTTATCTGCCTTCAACCGTTCGGCTGTCTGCCCAACCATATCACCGGCAAGGGCGTCATGCATGAGTTGAGGTCGAGTTACGAAGGGGCTAATATCGTTGCTATAGACTGTGATGCCGGTTCCAGTGAAGTCAACCAGCTCAATCGAATCAAGTTGATGTTGTCAGTCGCAAAGGAGAGGCTTACAACGCCGGACTTAAAATTCAATAGTAAAGCAAGTCGTAAGATGTAAGCTGTCGGAAGAGTACTTTTGATTGTTAAGTATAAGGAGAATGTCAAAATGAAAGCGATATGTGTTATACCGGCTCGTTATGCGTCGACGCGATTGCCCGGTAAACCTTTGAGATTAATTGCAGGCGTGCCTATGATCTGCCGCGTCTATGATAGAGCCTCAAAAGCCAAGTTCATTGATAAGGCTATAGTTGCCACTGATGATGAGAGAATCTTCAAGGCCGTCAAGGAATATGGCGGTGATGTGATGATGACCCGTGCCGACCACCCGACCGGCACCGATCGCCTTGCTGAAGTTGCCGCTGC
>CAJODU010000133.1:3868-5158 GCA_905233325.1 uncultured Selenomonadaceae bacterium | reverse complement strand
TTATAATCAAAAATAAAAATTTTGCTCGAAATTTTTTCAAGATTTTCAAGTAGATTTTCAATTTTTTCAATCACCGATGCTGAAAATAAAATTTCGCCGCACTGCATACATTTTTTGCAAGGTACATTTTCAATTATCACATAACCTGTTTTTAATTTTGCAAAATATGTTTCAAAACTGTCAATCATCGTGCCATTTTTACAAACCAAACAATCCATTTTTTCACCTCCGCATTTTAAAATCTTCGCTCCATTTTTCAGAATCCGGAAAATATGCTGTAATTATTCTGCTTGATGTTCCTTCGTCGCTCAAAACTGCGTGAATTATTTTGTCTGAATTATTTTTCCCGCAAATTAAACAACTCGGATATGGATAATCTTCAGGATATTGTTCAATAATTTCGCCAAAATTCACCGCATGGCGAATATCTGAAATTTTTATTCCACGCTGGTGAAATCTTTCTGCTGCGTGTTCGGTTACAAAAATTTTATCTTCCAAAAAATATTTCTGCAAGTTTTCAATTTCAATCAATTAATCACCGCCAAAGAATTTCTTCAAAGGCAATTTCAACGCATTAAAATTTTTTCCTGCAAAAATCGCCTCCAAAAATTTTTCAAAAAATTTGTGTGATAAAATTAAATCAAAACTTTGATTAACCACCACCACACATTCGCAATTTTAAACATAAGTTAAGCGGCAAAACGCTTGCGTTGGAATCTCTTTTATGTTAAAATTTAGCAATATAATCTTGATATTTTTGTAGAGGAAGATGATTTTGATGAAAGTTACCAAGCAGGATATTGACACTGAATATCCGTGATGATGAAGTTGACGGTGTTATGGAGCAGCTCGACAAGTTCCTGACTTATGTTGACAATCTCAAGGGCGTTGATACGACTGATATTGAGCCGACGACTTATGCACTGAAAATGCAGAATGTATTTCGTGCTGATGAAGTCAAGCCCTCATTGTCACGAGAGGCAGCACTGTCAAATGCACCGCTCCAAGAGGACGGCTATTTCAAAGTGCCGCGCGTGTTGGAAGCATAGCATTTTGAGCTGATCCTATGGCAAAAAATATTGATAATCAAAAATCGGCAAAAGAATTTGCTCAACGCTGGGCAGGACGCGGTCGTGAAAGAAGTGAGAGTCAATCCTTTTGGCTGTCGCTGCTCGGTGAGGTTTACGGTATTGACAAGCCCGACGAGTACATCAGATTTGAGGAGCCCGTCCAACTTAGCCACAAGAGTTTTATTGACGGCTTTATTGACGCCACCCACGTTATGATTGA
>CAJODU010000133.1:0-3844 GCA_905233325.1 uncultured Selenomonadaceae bacterium | reverse complement strand
AGGCTAAACGCTACGCCGCAGAGTTGCCATATTCCAAACGACCACGCTGGATTATCGCTTGCAACTTCGCAGAGTTCCACATTTACGACCTCAAAAAGCCTCAAGCCGATCCTGAAATTTTACTGCTTGAAAATCTTGAGACTGAATATTACCGCCTAAACTTCCTCATTGACAAGACCAGCGACAGTATCAAGCGAGAGTTGGAGCTGTCAATCAAAGCCGGTGAGATAGTCGGCAAGCTCTACGACGCCCTCCACAAGCAATACCTCAACCCCAACAGTGAGGAATCTTTAAAAAGTCTCAACAAATTGTGCGTGAGGCTGGTTTTCTGTCTCTATGCTGAATCATCAGGAATTTTCGGCAAGCACAAGATGTTTAGAGATTATCTTTCGCAAGAGAGAAATACACGCCGAGCCTTGATAGATCTGTTTAAAGTTTTGGATCAACCAACAGAGCAGCGTGATCCGTATCTTGATGAGCAGTTGGCGGCGTTTCCATACGTCAATGGCGGCTTATTCAGTGATGAGGATATTGAGATACCCAATTTTACGCAGGAAATATTAAATTTGTTGTTGCAAGAGGCAAGCAGTGAGTTTGACTGGTCCGGTATCAGTCCCACTATCTTCGGTGCGGTGTTTGAATCGACATTAAATCCAATTACGCGGCGAAGTGGCGGTATGCACTACACCAGCATTGAAAATATCCACAAGGTGATAGACCCCCTCTTCCTTGATGACTTGTATGATGAATTTAAAGCAATCAAAACCGTCAAGGCGGCAAAGGCAAGGCAGAACAAGCTAAAGGACTTCCAGGACAAACTCGCCTCTCTGAAATTCCTTGACCCTGCCTGTGGTTCTGGGAACTTTTTGACTGAGACTTATTTATCACTGAGGCGGCTGGAGAATGAAGTCCTCAAGGAACTCATCGGTGCACAGATCACACTTGGTGAGTTGAGCGACCCTATCAAAGTGTCAATCAGTCAGTTCTACGGCATTGAGATCAATGACTTCGCCGTCACTGTCGCAAAAACTGCCTTGTGGATAGCAGAAAATCAGATGATAATGGAAACAATAGAAATAGTCCATAAATATTTAGAATATCTGCCGATAAGAACCACAGCAAATATAGTTGAAGGAAATGCAATTCAATTAGACTGGGCGAAAACTGACTACATAATGGGTAACCCGCCCTTCGTTGGTGCAAGAGTGATGAATCCTGCTCAAAAAGCTGATGTCAACAGGATTTTCGAGGGATGGAAGAATATCGGCAACTTGGATTATGTATCCTGTTGGTACAAGAAGACTGCTGATTTTATCAAAGGTACAAAAATTCGTGCCGCTCTCGTCTCAACTAATTCAATCTGTCAAGGCGATAGTGTTGCAACTCTTTGGAAGCCCTTATTTGAGGCGGGTGTACATATTGACTTCGCTCATCGCACATTCCGCTGGGATAGTGAATCAACCTCTAAAGCTCACGTCCATTGTGTGATAGTCGGTTTTAGTGTTGCTGGTAATAGCAAGCCAAAGATCATTTATAGTGGTGAAAATTCTCAAATTGTGCAGCACATCAATGCTTATCTTGTAGATGCTGAAGATATATTTGTTGAGAGTCGGAATAATTCTATTTGTGATGTGCCGAGTATTGGTATTGGAAACAAACCCATTGATGACGGTAACTATTTGTTCACCGAAGAGGAAATGAAAGATTTTATCGAAAAAGAACCTGCTGCTGCCAAATACTTCAAACCTTGGTATGGCTCTTATGAGTTTATCAATAATCAACCACGTTATTGTCTATGGCTTGGAAATTGTAAACCAAACGAATTGAGAAAAATGCCGAAATGTATGAAAGTAGTTAAGGCGGTTAGAGAGTTTAGATTGAATAGTGAGAGTGAGGGTACTCGTAAATTAGCAGATACACCGACAAGATTTCATGTTGAGAATATGCCGAAAGAAAGTTATATTGTGATTCCACGAGTATCGTCAGAACAACGACAATATATACCGATAGGTTTTATGCCACCAGATGTATTGGTTAGTGATTCGGTTCACATCGTATCAAATGCAAATTTGTATCATTTTGGAATTTTGACGAGTTCAGTTCATATGGCCTGGACAAGGACAGTCTGCGGACGCCTAAAATCAGATTATCGTTACTCAAAAGATGTAGTCTACAATAACTTTCCTTGGTGCAAACCAACCGAAGAGCAACGCAAAAAAATAGAGCAAACCGCGCAGACTATCTTAGATGCTCGTAAACTCTATCCTGAATCTTCACTTGCTGATTTGTACGATGAGATAACCATGCCGCCCGAACTTCGCAAGGCACACCAAGCAAACGACAAGGCTGTGATGAGGGCTTACGGCTTTGACTTGAAGATGACTGAATCGGAGATTGTTGCCGAACTGATGAAATTATACCAACTTTTGATAAAATAATAAGGAGGAGCGGTTGTTGCCGCTGTAGTAATATGAACACTGAACCATTTATAACCATTGCCCTGCCGAAGGGTAAACTTTTTAATCTGTCGACAGAGTTATTTGCAAAGATTGGCTGGACTGCCGAGGGACTCTCTGAAAAATCCCGCAAACTCGTTATCACCAACGAGGAGCAAAGATTGAAATTCATCATAACAAAAACCGCCGACGTCCCGACTTATGTCGAATACGGCGCGGCGGATATTGGAATCATCGGTAAAGATGTTATCGCTGAGTCCGGCAAGGATATTTACGAGCTGCTTGATCTCGGTTTCGGCAAGTGCCATTTGATGATGGCTGTGCCTAAAGATAGGAAACGCCCCACCCTGCAGGACTATGCCCACACCAGAGTGGCGACCAAGTTCCCTCACATTGCCGAACAATTCTTCACCTCGCAGGGTATGCAGATGGAGTATATCAAACTCAATGGCTCCATTGAGCTGGGGCCCATTATCGGACTCTCTGAAAGTATTGTCGATATTGTTGAGACCGGCACGACGCTCAAGGAGAATAATTTAGAGGAGATTGTCAGCATTATGGACGCCACGGCAAGGCTGATTGTCAACCCCGTCAGCTTTAAGCTGAAGTTTGAGCGCGTAAACTCAATGGTTACCGACCTCAAGAAGATTTTGGCAACTGATTGACGATGTGATCCGAAGCAAGAGCAATTCCGTAGATTTCAGCCACACCACCGGCTTTCAAGACTTTAGCACATTCGCTCATAGTTGTGCCGGTTGTGAATATATCATCAAGAATCAAAATCTTTTTGCCCTTGATCTTATCTTCCGCACCCTCTGTGAGCGAAAAGGCATCTTTGACTTCTTTTGCACGCTCCTGCTTATTCTTATCATACAAATGCTCCGTGTCCCTATTCCGCAGCAACAGCCGCTCCATGGGGATATTCTGCTGATTCAGCCACTCACCGAAAAACAACTCAACTTGATTAAAGCCGCGTTCCTGCTCACGCTTTTCGTGCAGCGGCACCGCTGTGGCTATATCTATTGTTTCCAGCATCGTTTTCAGCTTGATATTTGAATTTAGCACCTTGTCTAAAATTTTCTTGATTACTGATAATTCATTGAGCTTTTGGTCGAATTTTATATCATTAATGATCTTTTGCGTGCCGCCCTTGTACCTCGTCAATTTCCATATTTCTTTGAAGGGCAAGCCCGTGATTCGCGCACATTCAATATTTAATATATTTTTTTCACATTCGTCACAAAGTATATCTCGGCGATTTTCGATATACTTTTCACATACGGGACAGCGCGGCGGATAGAAAAGATCAAGCAGCATGTCACGAAGATAAATAAAAACTTCCTCTATGCTCATATCTCAATTCCGTCTATAACCCCGCCGCCGAGGAC
>CAJODU010000132.1 GCA_905233325.1 uncultured Selenomonadaceae bacterium | reverse complement strand
CTGCGTCTTGTATTCATTGATCAAAAACAATCTAAGCTGCTGATAGTAAGGCTCCTGCAACTCCTCATCAAGGTACTGCGCCCAATCATTCCTAAATATTTTCACACGAATCACCCTTTGCGATAATGATAGCCGGCAAATATGGCAATAATCCAAAGCGGAATAATGAGAACGGCGAGGCGCATTTCCTCAATCGTCAGCATCAAAATCAAGATACCGGCAAGGAAAACGAGGCAGACATAATCAGCAATCGGATAGAAGAGGGAGGGAAATTTGGTAATGTGGCCGGTTGATTTACAATGTTGCTTGAATTTAATATGAGTGATTACAATCAAAGCCCAGCTCAAGACCACCGCACCGGTAACAATCGACATCAGATACATAAAGATTTGCCCCGGGAAGAAAAAATTCAAAGCTACGACGATGAGGGTTATGGCGGAGGAAATCAAAATCCCGTTGACAGGGACTTTACGGCTTGAGAGTTTTGAGAGGAACTTGGGAGCGTTGGAATTTTCAGCCAATCCATAGAGCATACGCGAATTGCTGTAGATAGCGGAATTGTAGACGCTCGCCGCAGCCGTGAGCACAACAAAGTTGAGTATATGCGCCGCTGCAGGTATTCCGATATTATCAAAAATCTGAACAAAGGGACTGGCCTCAAGCCCGACTTGATTCCACGGCCAAAGAGTCATCAATATCAGCATAGTGCCCACATAGAAAATCAGTATGCGATATATAACTTGGTGAATGGCACGAGGAATTGTCTTTTCGGGATTCTGCGCCTCACCGGCAGTTATACCGATAAGCTCAATTCCGCCGAAGGAGAACATCACCGGCACAACGGAAATCATCATACCCCACACACCATTGGGAAAAAAACCACCATTTGCCCAAAGATTACTAAAATTATCCGGAAATGGCCTCACGTCGGTGAAAATCAGGTATGCCCCCAGCACTATCATAAAAACGATAGCAGTTATTTTGATGAGAGCCATCCAAAATTCAACTTCACCGTAGGCACTGACCGTGACAAGATTTATCAAAGTGATAATCACGAGGCAGACGAGGGCACTGATCCATTGAGGCAGATCCGGCAACCAGTAGGAAACATAGATACTGACGGCACTAAGCTCCGCCATACTGACGAAAATATACAAAAACCAATAATTCCAGCCGGCGAGAAAGCCTGGAAACTTACCCCAATACTTAGACGCATAATAGCTGAAAGAGCCTGAGACCGGCTCATCAACGCTCATTTCGCCAAGCATACGGACAATCAAGAAGATAACTATCCCACCAATCAGATAACTCAAGGCAGTGGCGGGACCCGCAAGAGATATGGTTGAGGCAGATCCGTAGAACAAGCCTGTGCCGACGGCCGTCCCCAATGCAATCATCTGCAAATGACGATTTTTTAGACCGCGATTCATTTTTTCATTATGAATTTCTGATTCTTCCGCAGTCGAATCAATATTTACAGTAGGAATTTTAATCACTCCCCCAAAATAATAAATTCTATAATCAATTATTCTAGCAACTTTTTTCAATATAGTCAAATTTATTTTCTTAATTCCTCATTGACAATTAATAAATTTTATGTTATTTTATATCATATTAATTAAAATTTTGGGGATGTAAAGGTTTCGACGGGGGTAGATGGGACAAGGATAGCGAGTACCGGGGTCATCGAACCGGTTTAGTAAGGTGAAAATGCTTTAAATATAAAAGCAAACGAAGATTACGCACTGGCAGCTTAATGCCACCTCTGCCGCTTGATCTCTCAGAGGCTAATGTGAGATACTGAATTGTGATTGCTCCGTAACGATTCGGGAATTTTTCTCAGGAGCTCGGTGCCGGTGAGTTTGTCGGTGGACTCGCCAAAACTTAAATCTGACCACTCGACTGCACTCGGAGAAGTCTTTGTGACAATGCTTTCGGACAGGAGTTCGACTCTCCTCATCTCCACCAACGAAAATAACAGCTCGATTATTGGACAATCGGGCTTTTAATATTATCGAAAAAAAGCAAAAAAAAATGGCTCCCCGGACTGGACTCGAACCAGTGACTCCCTGATTAACAGTCAGGTGCTCTACCGACTGAGCTACCGAGGAATGTCATCGCTGACAGAATTTAGTATATCAAAGAATTTACATTTTGTCAAATATTTTTTAAAATTTTTATCGAATTTCAGAGGCTGCAAGCGATTTTTCTGATGATTTTCCCTCCTGCTCTGCCTCAACATACAGTGGGACATTAAGTCCGACAGGTATTCCCATAGCCTTCTCAAGCTGTGCCTTGTATAAATTATATTGATACAGTGCGGAATAATAATTTGTCCTCGCCTGTGTCAACTTTTCTTGTGCATTAGTCACATTCAGCAGAATGTCAACGCCTTCAATGTGCCTGACGACTGCAATTTCATAATTTTCTTCGGCTTGGGCAACCGCAACTTTTGTCAACTTGACATTTTCTTCTGCCGCTTTCATTTGCGTGTATGCCGAACGAACTTGCAGATCGACATTTTTTGTGAGTGCATCAACCTGTGCCTTCAGCCTCTCTACTTCTGATTTTGCCGTATTCACATTCGCTGATGTCACTTTATTGTCAAATATGCTCCAATTCAACGAAATTCCTGCTGCCCATTGTTCATTTCTATCACTTTGAAAGGCTCCATTTGCTACGATCGTTTTGCTCGCACTGCCAGTCACTGTCGGCCGATTTCCTGATTTTGCAGACGATACTGCTGCCTCTGCTTGATTTATGTCATAATTCGCCGCTGCCAAATCCGGTCGATTCTCCTCTGCAAATTTCAGACATTCTTCCAGCGTAAATTCATAAGGTTTATATACAAATTTGTCAGTCAACTCTATTTCGGTCTCTTCCGGCAACTCAATCAGCGACAAAAGTGTTGATTTAGCAACTTTTAATCTACTGTACGCACTCGTTAAATCTTGATCGTAATTTGCTTTTTGCACTTGCATTTGCAATACTTCCGAATAAGCTCGCTCCCCCTCTTCATATTGAATTTGCAGGAGATTTAACTGTTCCGCTGCCATTCTCACCGCACTTTCATTGACTTCAACAATATTCTGCTGCTGAAGAATATTATAATAAGCCTCTATTACTTGATATTTTATCGTCTGCCGCGTATTTTCAAGCGTCAAATCAGCCGCATTCAATCCGTAGCGGCGATTTTTGATATTTCCTTCAAGTTCCCCTCCTGTGTAAAATGGCATTGAGATACTCAGAGAATTGCTGAACGTGTTGTTATAAGCTGTCGAGCCCCTCGCAAAGTCCAGATAATTTCCATTTTCGTCAAAAATATATGCACCATCGTTTCCATACCTTTTGTGTGCCTCACGATAACTTCGATAATCTCTGCCGCCTATTTTTTCAGCCCTGGAACTCCAACTAAAAGTTGGACCTGTTCTTCTCCTTGCCGCCGATAATTGCCATTTTGCTGTTTCGCGGCTATATTCTGCCGATTCGATACTTTCGTCAAATTCAAGTGCTCTCTCTATACTATCCGACAGTGAAAGCGGCATTGCATAGCCTGAGGAACTTGTCATCAACCAGCCGACAATTCCTATCGTCAATTTCTTTAAATGTTTCATCATTGATTAAAATTTCACCTCTCAATTAAGCAACCTGTCTTTTCACGAGTTCAGCGAAGATACCTTTCTTCGCCATCAATTCATCAAAGCTGCCGGTCTCCACTATCCTGCCGTCGTCCATTACAATCACTCGGTCGCAATTTCTGATAGTGCTGAGTCTGTGAGCAATGATAATTCTCGTTGCCTTGAGTTTGTCGATACTTTCCGTTACTATTGCTTGAGAGCGATTGTCCAGTGCACTCGTCGCCTCATCAAATATCAATATAGATGGCTTGTTGACCAATGCTCTTGCAATTAGGATTCTCTGCCGCTGTCCGCCGGAAATATTGCTTGAGCCTTCGGAAATCACCGTCTGCATACCCATAGGCATCATCGCTATATCTTCAGCGATACCTGCGGCCTCTGCGGCATTCCAAGCGTCATCTTGAGTTAAAAGCCGCGTCCCGACTATATTTGTAAAAATATCTCCCGTCATTAGCTGCCCATTCTGCAGCACCACACCAAGCTGTGTACGCACTGACGGCAGGGACAATTCAGCGAGGTCTTGCCCATCGTAATAAATTGATCCGCTCTTTGGCGTCTCAAAACCAAGCAGCAGTCTCACCAGCGTCGACTTTCCGCAGCCGCTCTTGCCAACTATTGCCACATTCTCTCCCGCAGCGATTTTAAAACTGACATCTTTGATAACATTTTCCTCACTGCCCTCGTATGCAAAAGTCAAGTGATTGACTTCCATAACGCCGCTCAAAACTTCAGCATCAGCTTTATCTCCCACACTCTCCGGCTCTTCGTTCAATATAGGACGCAAGTTCTCAATTTGAGGTTGTATACCGAAAAATGTGCCAATAAAGCCGATTACACCGCCCAACGTGCCGTTGAAGGACGAATACGCTGCATTGAAGGCGATAAACTGTGCATAACCGATACCTTGCTGACCGTCTTGTACATCATAGACGGCAATATAGTAAAGCAACATTGTCAAGATGAATGGCTGGATTGAGGCAATGATTGAAGTATAGTTATTCTGCCAGCGAAGTTTCAAGCTCCAATTCCATTGCTCGCCATAGTCTCTCGCCCAAAGATGATAGGCCTGTTCTTCGGCTCCCTGTACTCTGAATTTAGACAAACCTGCAAAAATCTGCTGGACTGTTCCCGCCGTCTTGTTCCCGCAGGCTATCAATTTGCGGTTAAATTCAATGACGCGGCGATAGACGAAAAAGATAAACACTGAATATACCAGCCAGACAGCAATCGCCGCCGCCGTCAATTTAATGCTGTAGTAGCACATCAGGAACACTGACCAGAATGAGAAGATAAATCCAAAGACGGTTCCAATGAAATCGCCGCCAATCAATCCCTTAATTACGCTCATTCCACCCATTCTGCTCGCCAATTCGCCGGTGGTATATCTTCTAAAAAATTTTGTCGGCAATGTCATCAATCTGCCCCAGAGTGCCGCCTCTGAGGATATTTCGATTTTGGTTGAAATTCTCATCACGGCGATTGAGCGGACAATCGACAACGCCGCCATTGTGAAACTCGTCACCATCAACGCTTGTGTCACTGTCGCCAAGCCTTGACGATCCAAAATTGGGATTATATCTTGGAATATCGTTTCGGTGATGATAGGCGTGGCGAGCGGCACCAGTCCCGCCAAGAGGCTTGTCACCAGCACCGTTTTATAATCTGCCTTCCAACAAGCATGGAACATAAATTTCAGCAGATCCATAATTTTCAAGGCACGCGACGGAAAGCCGCCGTAACACATAAATGCATCTTTTGAAAGTTTTGCAGCTTCTTCATCAGTCAAATCTGCACCGTTGGGATTTTGCCTTGTATGGCTCATCAGGCAAAAGTGCCGCCAAATCTTTATCTTTGCCGTAAAATCCTATTAAAACGCCGGTGTCATTTTTGTACCAGTCGTCTTCAAGCGTAACAAGTCGAATTTGCATATTGCCCTTTTGGGCGAGACGGCGTAATATTCCTACAGAATCAAGTTTTTTAGCTATGGCTTTTCCTATTGATATATTATCCGTCGGCATACCTAAATTTTTTGCCGCCATCCTCACCACGAAGGTCGCGTCCTCTGTAGCTTTATCTTTATCTCTGTCATTCCTGCTGCTATATAATATCTTTTCTTCGTCGAGCAATGAACGAATGGCATTTTCAACCATCATCTTCTTATTGCTCAGTCTCATCTCAGTACGGCGGGAAAGTCTCTTATCTTCTGCACCGAATTTAAGTCCCAAGAACATTGATAAAATTTGTTCGTTATCTGTAAATGCTGCTATCAAGTCGTTGAGGTCTGTTTTGTCTTGTAAAACTGTTCCGTTTTGCCAAGGCAGCAAAATTTCATCACCTTTATCTGCAACAAGCTGCAGCCACGACATATTCTCCAGAGCATTTTTGAACCATTTTTTCATAAGTGCTTGAAGTTCGTTCGGCGAATGTTGTGCTAAATAATGGACTTGCAGATCACTATCTTCGACGGCATACACAGAGATTTTTATTTTTCCAAAGTCGTCCATAGCCGGAAATACCGCCTCGCCAACATCGACCGTCATCATATAGAATTGTCTGAAAGATTCCTCATCATCTGTTACGGCATACACCTCTATTTTACCGCTCTGCAGCAGCAAAAATTTATTTTCATCTTCAATTACTATCCTTTGTCCGGCCATTAATTGCATACTTTATCACCTCAACCTTCGCCTTCTCGCTCTTCTATGAGTTTTTTGTAAGGTCCGTCGTGCTTTATCATTTCTCTATGGATTCCGCGCTCAACAACCTGACCCCTTGACAAAACGATTATTTCATCACAATCGCGAATGGTTGAGAGTCTGTGAGCAACAATTAAGCAGGAGCAGCCTCTGTGACGAATATTCTCAAGTACAACCTTTTCCGTTATAGGATCAAGTGCACTTGTCGCCTCGTCCAATACCAAAATTGAAGGATTTGTTGCTAAAGCCCTTGCAATCTCCAGCCTTTGACGCTGTCCGCCGCTGAAGTTGAGACCACCCTCGGCAACCTGTGCATCATATCCGCCGTTGAGTTTTAAAATATCATCATGTATGCAGGCATCCTTTGCGGCTTGAATAATATCCCCACGCGAGATTGAGCTGTCGAAAAGGGCGATATTCTCCGCAACTGTGCCGGTTATCAAGAATATATCTTGGTCAACGCCGGAGAGGGAATTTAATATAACCGTTCTCGGCAATTTTTTCCTGTCCGTGTCATCGAAAGCAACGACGCCCGACCACTCTTGATATATTCCGGTAACAATCTTTGCAAGTGTTGATTTGCCGCTGCCGGAGGCTCCGACAACTGCAACCCAGCCGCCCGGTCTCAAGTGCATATTGAAGTTGGTTAAGAGCGGCTTTTCCAGTGGTGAATATCCAAAATTTACATCTTTTAATGTCAATTCGCCGCGCAGTCTGTCTCTCGGATAACTTCTCTGTGCCTCGTCTTCAGGAAAATTCAAAGGATCAACCTCGTAGCGTCTGACATCATTTAATCTCTGCATTTGCATTTCTGTAGTCTGAAGTGTTGAGCCAAGTCCGACGAGTGCTCCGACAGGTGCCTGGAAACTTCCCATCAAATTTTGAAATGCCATAAACATACCTGCCGTCATTGCTCCGTCCATTATCGAAAAGCCGCCGAATGTCATAATCAACGCTCCGTTGATACCGCCCAAAAGCGTTGGCAACAAATTCACTGACATCGACCAGAGTGCAGTATCTTGCGATTCTTTCAAAACTTTCGTCTGATAGCCTGCCCATTTTGTGAAAAAATCACTCTCGTCGCCGTTTGCCTTGATTGTTTCTATCATTCGCAAGCCGTTCATTGCTACGCCATACGCTTTTCCTGAATCTTGCTGAATCATCATCTGCAAATCTGTCAATTTCCGCCTCATAGCGAAGAACATTATTATTCCGACTGAACTGAACGCAACACCGATTAACGTCAAAGTTACGTTGTACTGCAAGAGTAACAATAAATAGAAAATCGCCACAAGTAAATCTAAAACTGCCGTCGCAGCCGGTCCGCTCAATACCCCTGCTATTGATGCGTTAAATCCGACACGCCCTGCGACTTCCGCCGCATACCTTTGGTGGAAGAAGGACATGGGAAGTCGTAATAAATGCCAGAAATAACTTGACGAGTCTGAAAGTGTCAATTTTGTCTGCCACTTCGTCAAGATAACTGCTCTCAAGAAGGTTATTACGCCCGAAACGATAAACGAGACCGTCATCGCCAGACAGAAATTTGTCATCCAGTCGCGGTGCTTGCCTGTCAAAATATCATCAAGGAAAATTTGACTCATAATTGGCGAGGCAAGACCAGGAATTATAGCGCAAAATTCCAAAATCAAGATAAATACGACAGCCCATTTATCCTTTCTGAGTTTGAAGGCAATATCTTTGAATACGTTGTAGCGGTGCCCTTCCTTAACAAATCCTTCACCGGGTTTAATAAAAAGTGCGATGCCGGTATACGATGTCCTAAATTGATCAATAGGAACAGTCCGCCGACCCATAGCCGGATCATTCAAGTAGGCAATCCCATTTTTGATTCCTTCCAAAACCACAAAATGGTTAAATTCCCAGTGAATTATCAGCGGAAATGGATTTTGAGGAATGAGTTGCAAAATTCTATCAACGGACCAACGATAGCCGTTTGCTTGACAATGACGGGCTTTAGCTGCTCTGATTACACAGCTTGCTTTACTTCCGTCACGATTGACGCCACATTCTTGACGCAATTTCTCAAGAGGTATCCACAAGCCGTAATGTGCCAAAATCATTGCAAGTGATGCCGCTCCACACTCTGTGGCTTCCATTTGCAACACCGTTGGGACTTTTACTCTTGCACCGTTTCCTCTATTGAAAATCTTGTCCAATATGCTCATTAACTTGCTCCTTTCGTTGGAGTTTGCAGGATTTTTTATTTTTTTCGTTGAATTTTATTCAGAGGTGATTTTGTGAGAATTTATCTTGATACTTGCTGCTATAATCGCAGGTTTGATGAAAATATTCCTGCTGAGCTGATTCAGGAGAAAATTGCTGTTTATAAGATTCAAAAGCAAATTGTTCAGAAAAAAATTCAACTTGTTACTTCTTTTATGCTACATTATGAAATTCTTCAGATTAAAAATTTAAAACAACGTGAAAGTATCGAAATGTTCATCAGAATTAATCGTAAAATGTATGTTGGTGTTGATTTTATTGACATTCTTGACAAAAAGTCTGAGAATCTTATAAAATTTGGAATAAAGCATAAAGACGCTTATCATCTCGCAAGTGCGATTTTTACTGAATGTGATTATTTTTTGACTTTTGATAAGAAAATTCTAAAATTCAATTCTGACCAAATTTCCGTTATGAATCCCATTGATTTTGTCAAATTACCGGAGGTCGATGAAAATGATTGAAGATTATAAACTCACTGAAGAGCAAAAACTTAATTTACTTCCACCTGATGAATTATCTAAAAAAGGTGTTCACTGCTTGATTGATAATTTAGGTCTTTTAAATGCTCAAGAATTTTTGGCAAGTCTTATGCAAGAAGGCAGAGAATATCAGTCTTACGAAGAATGGAGCGAGGAATTTTACGGAAATATGACCGACGAAGAATTTAAGGAAAGCCTCAACGAATTTATCAAAAATCACCCTCACGAATAATTTATTTATTTAGCCGTCAAATGTCTTTTTTAT
>CAJODU010000131.1 GCA_905233325.1 uncultured Selenomonadaceae bacterium | reverse complement strand
TGTGGTGAGTTATGCACATATGCACAGCCCCTACTACTACTACTACTACTCTTATTATATTATTTAGTAATAGAGAAAAGTGAATGAAGGGTTGTGTTTCGTGAACGAAGCAACTAAATTTTAAAGTTGGAGAATGTTTTAGAAGTACAAAAAAGTAAAGAAATTTGCCAAAACATCTCTTCAAATGACGTACGCTACAATTTATGCTACAATTAATCAAACATATAGGCAGGAAAAGAGCATTAAACAACGAATAGTACAAATAACAGGCACAAATAGAAGCGTTAAATTTTTTGAAAAAAATAAGAGAAGGGAAAGAGAGGTGAAAAAAAGAGAAGGATTGCAAAAAAGTTCACGCTAATCCTACTTTGAAAAGTGCCGAACTAAAATATTAAGAAAAGGGATGAGCTTTATGGAAATGCTGATTGGCTTTATTGTCCTGCTGGCGTGTCTTATCATCGGCGTACGCCATGGCGGCATAGGTCTCGCTGTTATCAGCGGCGTTGGACTTGTTATTTTTACTTTCGTATTCGGTTACAAACCCGGCACTCCGCCTATTGACGTTATGCTCACGATTCTTGCAGTTGTCACCTGTGCGGGCTTTTTGCAGACTTCCGGCGGTTTGACAGTCATGCTCAAATATGCTGAGCAATTTTTGAGAAATAATCCCAAGCAGATCACTATCTTTGCCCCACTCACAACCTGGTTTTTGACAGTCCTCTGCGGCACCGGCCACGTTTGTTATACTATGTTCCCCATCATTTACGATATTGCAATCAAGCAGGGTATCCGTCCTGAGCGTCCTATGGCTGTTTCATCAGTTGCAGCTCAAGCCGGAATTTGTGCTTCGCCGGTTTCTGTTGCCGTTGTCTCTATGATTACTTTTATGGCAACCGCTGGTCACAATTACAGTGTCCTTCAGATTTTAAGTATCGCCATTCCTGCTACCGGCCTTGGCGTTTTCTTCGCTGCCCTTTGGAGTACACGCCGCGGCAAGGAACTTGCTGATGATCCGGAATTTCAGGAATTTATCAAAGACCCTGTCAACAAAGACTATGTCTATGGTGACTCTGAATCCCTGCTCAATAAGGAACTTCCGAAGAGTTTTTACAATGCTATGTACATCTTCTTCTGCGGCATTATCATCATTGCTATACTTGGCAACTTCCCAGATCTCCTGCCCCATTTTGCCAATGCTAAGGGGGAGATGAAACCCGTTTCAATGACTGCCGTTATCCAGATGGTTATGCTCCTTGTGGCTGCGGTTATTCTTGTTGTTTGTAAAGTCAAGGCAAAAGATGTCGGTAACTCTCAAGTATTTAAATCCGGTATTGTTGCACTTGTCTCCGTTTATGGCGTCGCTTGGATGGCGTCCACCTTCTTCGGTGCTCATATGGCTTTCTTGAAAGAGTTTTTGGGAAATGCCGTTGCTCAATATCCCTGGGCTTATGCGATCCTTGCCTTCTTGACTTCTAAGCTCGTTAATTCACAGGCGGCGGCTATCGCTATCGTCTTCCCGATGGCTCTCGGCGTCGGTATGGATCCTGTGCTGATTCTCTCCTTCATTTCTGCTTGTTATGGTTACTTCTTCCTGCCGACCTATCCCTCTGATCTCGCTTGTATCGGTTTTGACCGTTCCGGCACTACCAAGATCGGCAAGTATATCCTCAATCACTCGTTTATGATTCCTGGTTTGATAATTGTTATCAGCGGTTGCTGCGTCGGCTATGTTGTCGCTCATATCGTGTTGTAATTAATCGTTGATACCGTCCAGGGTAAAGTTAGGAACAAATTCCTTGGAGGCTGTCTTGCCGACTTGAATATAACAATTTTTAACACCGAGCTCAAGGGCGTAATTGACGACAGAATCGTACTCAAAAGTTGTCAATCGTCTGTTGAGCTCCTTATATTTCACTGCATTGAACATCGGCGTATATTGATTCATAAGGCTGATATAAATCGCGTCGCCAAAGGTTTTGTACAGCCATTCAACTATCTTCAGGCTCTCACGTCTATGATTGGGCAAGATTAAATGGCGAACTATAAGACCGCGTTTCATCAGTCCGTTACTGTCAAATTTAACCTCGCCGACAAGGTTGAACATCTTTGCAATGGCTTTTGAGGCTGTATCAAAATATTTCGGTGCGGAGGAATATTTGACGGCAGTATCATCGTTGAAGTATTTCATATCGGGAAGGAAAATATCAACGTAACCTTCTAACATTTCGATAGTTTCAACATTCTCATAGCCGTTGCTGTTGTAGACGATAGGGATTGTCAGACCTTTCGACTTGGCTTTCTCTAGGGCTGTGATGATTTGAGGGACGTAATGAGTTGGCGTAACAAGATCAATATTAGTCGCACCGCGTTCCTGCTGTTCAAGGAAAATTTCAGCAAGCCTGTCAACCGCAACCTCAACCCCATAGCCGTTTTGACTGATCTGATGATTCTGGCAGAAACAACAACGCAAGTTACAATTACTGAAAAAAATTGTGCCCGCACCCTTCGCCTCTGTCAAGCAAGGCTCCTCCCATTGATGCAGACTCACAAGGGCAACTTTCACCTTGTCACTTGCACCGCAGAATCCAACTTCACTGAATCTATCGATTCCGCACATTCGCGGACACAGTTGGCATTTTTTTAATGTATTAAGCATTTTTTACCCTACAATTTCCAAAATTTACAAAAATTTTTTCTATACTAAAAAATTGGACATTAGCAGAAATGTGATATATAATTATAGTATCAATCCAGCAATTAACAAATCTTGTTGCAGAGAGGAGAACTCAACGATGAAGAAGATTTATTTGTTATTGGTTGCTGCTCTTACTCTTGGAATCACCGGCGGTTGCGGCGGCACCAAAGAAGATACGCCGGAAACTGCCCTCAACGACATTCAACTTGCCTTGGCTAATCAAGATCGCCAGCTCATTGAAAGCCGCGTTGACGTTGATAAATTCCTTGATAATCTTTACAGTGATGTTACTGTCCAAATTGCAGACAACGTTAAAGAATTGCACAATCGCTATCCTGATGATCCCTACTTTTGGAATAGTCCCGATTTTATAAGGAAATACAACGAGGAAAAACGCAGCTTTTATATGAGTTTCGTCAATGCCTCAGTTAATGCTTATTTTGATCCCAAAGTTAAACCAGACACTTTTGTAAATCTCTTTGCCATTCAATGTGCCAAAGAATTTAAAAATATCTGTGCGGCTATGGAGACGAAGATCAGTCCCGCCAAGATACAGGACAATCACGCCACCATTGACTTTGAGCTAATCGGCGATTCCACACCCTATGGTCAATTTGTCGGCAATAATTTAACTTTCCGTTTCGGTTTCGACAAGGACAAAGAAGGCCGCTGGCACCTTGTCAATATAGAGAATCTCAACGAATTAATCTTTCCTATCGTCGACAGAGCGGAATTAGTCTGGCCTGATATACATTAATCAATCATCAATCCTCAACGCCGACATAAGCCCCGTCTTTGATTACAACCGCCTTCGGGGACTTGTAAACTTCGCCGTTCTCAGACCATGTGACATTCTGTCCGGTGAGTCCGTTGAATGTCATGGATGTGAACTGTCCCTTCAGCGCGTCACAGATATCAGAAGCGCTCATATCGTCCGTGATACTCGCTGCTTCCGCTGCCTGGTGAAGCGCGTAGATGCAGTCGTAGGCATCCGCCGCGAACTGGTTCGGGATCTCGTCATTCATCTTTGCCTTGTAGTTCGTTACAAAGTTCTGGGTGAGTTCATCCTCCGCGTCCGCTGAGAACGGGGTCAGGAGGTAAACGCCTTCCGCCAGGGAAGTATCGAAGCCCTCAAGGGTGAGGATTCCGTCCATGCCGTCCACGCCAAAGAAGGTAGGGGCATATCCCATCTGGTTCGCCTGTGTCAGAATCAGAGAAGCGGGATCATAGTA
>CAJODU010000130.1 GCA_905233325.1 uncultured Selenomonadaceae bacterium | reverse complement strand
ATATGATAAAAATTCAACTTATACATATACAGATTCCACGGGAACATACACCAGTGTACCGAGTGCAACAAATATAAAACTTGATGATGGCACTCTTGTATACATGAGTGATCAGATTTACGTCTACTTCAATACTGATGGCTCATATTCTCACTTGGTACAAGAAAAAGGCACGGCTGATGATACGCTTTCCGACCTCAGACACAGAACAGGAGGTACTCTTTCCTCTTCCGAAGAAGAAAGCAGCGATGAGGAGGGCGGCACGGCTGCTGTACCTACCTACTCCGGCGGTAATCCTGACAGTTTGGCAAAAGCCACCGGAAGTAGCAGTGGTGAAGAAGAAGAGGCATCAAGTGACGAAGATGAAGATGGTTCTTCTTCTGATAGTGGCGGCTATATTGGCTGGGGTAATGCAAGAGATGGTGCAGCTAACCCAAATGTAGCCAAATCTCGCGGCACTACTGCAACATTGTTGGAAGATGATACAGATACCGGTAAAGCTATGCTGATATTGAAGTATACACAAACTTATTCAACAGCTACCGTACAAGGTGCGGCTGATCAGAAAATTGACTACTACAATTCCACTACAGGACAGCTTGAGGATACTCGCGTAACAATAGTATTTGATGATCCTAGTTTCCCGCTTACTCAATACACCGGCGGCTCCTCTGCGCAACCTGTCAGCGTTGATGGCAACCCCTATGGTATTTTGAGCAGCGTCTCGGCAGATACTTCGGGAATAATCACCGGCACATATACAAACGGACAGAGACGCTTTGAGGCTCAGATTGCCGTTGCACAATTTGTCAACCCTGCCGGTCTCACCAAGGCAGGCAACAACCTCTATCAAGAGTCCAACAACTCCGGCTCGGCTAACATCAAGACTGCTCCTGACCTTGGCGTCAATGTTACACCTTCTGCTCTTGAGATGTCCAATGTCGATCTTGCCAATGAGTTCTCCGAGATGATCATCACTCAGCGTGGTTTCCAGGCCAACAGCAAGATCATCAATGTCGGTGATGAAATGCTGAGACTCTCGTCAACATGAAGAGATAATTGACTGAATGAAGAATCAGTGATATAAATATAAGAGCTTTAAGCAAATTGCTTGAGGCTCTTCTTTTTGACAAAAAATAAATTTGTGGAGCGATTAAGATGAAAATAGATTTACCTAAAAGTATGTTCAGCAGAATTACCCGTGCCGTTGTTGAATTTGAGCTCATTGATGAGGGTGATAAAATTTTAATCGGCGTTTCCGGCGGCAAGGACAGCCTCTTTCTGACCTATGCACTTGCTTTACTGCGCGAGCGTTTCAAAAAAAAGTTTGCTCTGTATGCATTGACCATTAACCCTATGTTTACCAAGGATTTTGACGTTGATGCTGTGTCTGAGTTCTGTCGAAGTCTTGACATTGAACACACAGTTGAGGACGTTGACATTGCCTCTGTCATTAAAGCCTCAAATAAAAAGCCCTGCTTTACTTGTTCCTACTTCCGTCGTGCCGCCATGAATCGTTACGCCAACTCAATCGGTGCCAACAAAGTCGCTTACGCCCACCACCTTGACGATGCCGTTGAGACTTTTTTGATGGGGATTCTCTCAAGCGGGCAGCTCAACACCTTCACGCCCAAGACCTACCTCACACGCACGGAGATAACCGTCATTCGTCCGCTTGTATATCTCCGCGAGAGTGAGATTGCCAAATTCACCCGCAAGAATAACTTCAATATAATCAAGTCACCCTGTCCCATCGACGGCACAACCAACCGACAGACCGTCAAGGAACTGATCCGCAGCCTTGAGAAAGACTTTCCCAATCTGTTCTCGCATTTGAGTTCAAGTATAAGAAAAAGTGCCCTCGGTGACCTCTGGGAGGCTCCGAAGACGCTGGAGCAAATGCGTAAAAGTTACTATTCATATTTGGGGCGTTGATATATATTATCTGTTCTTCAAAAGTTCTCTTGTATGGTCGGCGACTTGCTCGGCTGTAATGTTTGTCAGTTTGGCAACGCCGCTCTTGATAGCTGCCTCAGCGACTGCACCCGCAACAATCGGTGCAACTCTCTCATCAAAGGGGTTGGTGATGACGTGATCTTCGTTGAGTTCACTATCGTCAACCAGAGAGGCGATAGCATAGACAGCGGCAATCTTCATCTCTTCGTTGATATCGGTTGCTCTCACGTCCAAGGCACCGCGGAAGATACCGGGGAATGCAAGCAGATTGTTGACTTGATTGGGGAAGTCACTGCGACCTGTAGCAACCACTCTTGCACCGGCAGCCTTAGCCTCATCAGGATAGATCTCCGGCGTCGGATTTGCCATTGCAAGGACAATCGCATCTTTATTCATCTTGCGAACCATATCTTGAGTCAGCAAACCTGCCTTAGAGACACCGATAAATACATCAGCACCGTGGATAACGTCGGCAAGCTGTCCTTCCTCTTTGTTGAGGTTAGTCAGTTTGGCAATCTCGTCCTTGTAAGGATTCATACCTTTTTGACGGCCTTCATAGATCGCGCCGGTCGAGTCGCAGAGCAGGACATCTTTGGCACCCATCCTCTGCAAGAGCTTGGTTATAGCCATACCGGCAGCACCGGCACCATTGACGACGATCTTTATATCTTTGAGTTCTTTGCCGACGATGCGGAGGGCATTAATCATGGCCGCCGAGACAACAATCGCCGTGCCGTGCTGATCATCATGGAAGACGGGAATATCAATCGAATCCTTGAGAGCATTTTCTATATCAAAACATTCAGGGGCTTTAATATCTTCAAGATTGATTCCGCCGAAAGTCGGAGCCATAAGCTGAATAGTCTTGACTATCTCGTCGACGCTCTGAGTGTTCAGACAAATGGGGATTGAATCAACACCGGCAAAACCTTTGAACAGAATGGACTTGCCTTCCATAACCGGCAGACCTGCACCCGCACCGATATTTCCAAGACCAAGAACAGCAGTACCATTCGTCACAACCGCCACCAGATTGCCGCGGTTGGTGTATTCGTAGCTTAAATCGGGATCCTTCTCAATCTCAAGGCAAGGTGCTGCAACGCCGGGTGTATACGCCAAAGTTAAATCTTCAGCAGTCTTGAGGGAAACTTTGCTGACTGTTGCCAGCTTACCCTTGTATTCTCTATGCAATTTTAAAGCTCTTTCGTAAACATTAGGCATTTATTAAATCTCTCCTTCAATAAAACAAGTACATTATATCGAAATATTATAATACATATAACAAAAATTGCAATACTTTACAAGTAGATTTTGACGGCTTTTGTTGAAGTATTCTGTATACAAAGATATTCATTGACTTCAACCCAGATTATCAGTCTCGGACAATTTATTGAGTAAATCGTTGGTTTCATCAACCGTGAAATGTTTATCCAAGGCAAACAAGACAACACTGTCCCAAGGATTGCGGACGTATAGAGTCTCTGCACCGGCATAATATAAAAGACGCTGTGCCTCGTCAACCTCCAACTTCATAGCCAGTGCTATAGATAAAATTTTCTCACGCGCAGGGTGTCTCTTTTGACCTGAAAATATATGATAAGCATATCCTATATCCAGCCTGGAATCCTTTATCACTTCTGCCTTATTGAGCTGCTTTGTGTCCAAAAGATACTGTAAATATGATTCAAGGGTAAAATTTTTGAAGTGCTCCTCATTGTCGTTGACAAATTTCTCAATATCGTCCGTCTCCTTGAGTTCATTATTCAGTTGTTCAGTGTCTTTCAATTTTTACATCTCCAATTATATGATATAATATTTTATCATAAATTCAGGCAGGTGTGAAGATGAATCCAAAAGTTGAACTGTATATAAATTATCAATATCAAAAGATAAAGCCCATCAAAAAAACTGACAAGGGAGAGATTTGGCTTGTCTCCGATCGCTCCGACAATCTCTTTATTTTGCGTGAAATGTTTTCAACGGGTCTGCCTTATAAATTTCTCAAATTCAACCCTCACCCGATTTTCCCGAAAGTGATTTACTGTGCTGAGGAAGATGAAGAGACTGTTGTCGTTGAGGAATTTATCCAAGGGGTAAATCTGCGTGACAGGTTGAAGAGGGAGGAATATCTGACGCAGGACGAGGCGAAGAGTATTATTTTACAGCTTTGTGATGGGCTTGCTTTGTTGCACGACAATAATATCATTCACCGCGATATCACACCCGCCAATTTGATTTTGCAGGGCGATTCGATCAAGCTGATTGACTTTGATATTGCCCGCACTTACAAGGAAAATCAATCTGAAGATACCCAGCGTCTCGGCACCAAGGGTTATGCCCCGCCGGAGCAGTACGGCTTCGGACAGACGGACGCCCGCAGTGATATTTACACTCTCGGCTTGACTATGCGGCAGCTCCTCGGTGATAATTATAGCGGCTTTTTGAAGGCTATCCTGTCAAAATGCACGGAAGTTGACATCAACAAGCGTTATCATTCAGTTTACGAGTTGAAGTATGCAATCGTAAATCAGCAGCAAACATCAGCCAAGCCTCAGCGATTATATAAATTGATAGGATTGTTGACCGTAGTTACAACATTCGGTATAGCTGCTTACTTTTATTCAAATCAAGAGGACAAGTCGGAAATCTCAGAAAGTAAGCCTGTACAGATTGAAAAGCCTGTCGAGCAGAGTCAAAATCAAAACAAAGTCAAAGCCGAAAAAGATGATGAGCCAAAAAATGCAGAGAAGTTTAAATTCCCTGATATTGTGATGCCTGATATATCTTCAGAGCAGCAGACACAAACGCCGCTGCCTTCCACGCCAAAATTTGAATTGCCACCGCTCCCTAAACAAAAAACTTTTGACAAGCCTCAAACACCTTCAGAAACAGAACAGAAAAGCCCTCCGCAAGGTGACAACATTGAGACAGGTTACGTCAAAGTTGAGTATTATGCTAATGGTGAGCGGCTGAATGACTGGGTTGATCGTTTTGATTATGATATAAATAATGCCGGAGCAGGTCAATAT
>CAJODU010000129.1 GCA_905233325.1 uncultured Selenomonadaceae bacterium | reverse complement strand
TCTGAAAATATATTCGGCTTTTCCTGCCGATCAGCGTAAGTTACAAAAGGCAACAGAATTTTTGTATCTTTGGTGCTGTCATTTTTTATGGTTTCAAACAGATCATATAAAATTTTATCTCTTGATTCGCCGGTCAGTGCAGTTTCATCACCTGCCATCAATTTAGCCGGACTATAGTCTGATTCGGTAAAGTTCATATCAATAATAATGAGTTTCGCGCCTTTTTCGCTCGCTATCCTCACCAAGTCTGCTACTTTATCTCTTGGTGTCAGTTCAGGGCGATTGAGTTCTTCTATAGATGTATTGTCAAAATCTAAAAAGACTATCTCATCATTTGCTATTTTTTTAGCTTCTGTGTCAGAATCCACTCTCAATAATATATATTTATCAAACCAGGAATTTATCAGCTCTTGCTTTATCATTGTATCGCGCATAAAAATAGAGAATACAATGATAATTATTCCCAAAAAAATATTAAAGGCAAATTCTTTTATTTTATCGTTACCGTGTTTCTTGAGATCCAAAAAATTTTTTATTTTTTCTATCATGATGATTATTCCTTTTTGATAAAGGTGATTTTCAACTCAACGATAAATTTAGTGCCTTGACCGAGCTCACTTTCAACTGAGATTTTACCTTCGTGCAATCTGACTATCTCGCTGGCAATGGAAAGTCCGAGACCATTGCCGCCAATTTCACGCGATCTGGCCTTATCCACTCTATAGAAACGCTCAAAAACCTTGTCTTGATCTTCTTTAGCTATACCTATGCCGCTGTCTTGGACGAAAAAAGTTACTTTGCCATCGTCTATGCTCTCAATGCCAACCGTCACATCACCGCCCTCAGGTGTGTATTTGATTGCATTGTCGACGAGTATCAAAATGAGCTGCTTGATTTTCTGCTCGTCTGCCTGCATTTCCACTTTTTGGATATTCTCACCGCTCAGTTTAATATTTTTTTTCTCTGCAAGCGGCGTCATCATTCTGATATTTTGATTGAGCATTTCACCAAGATCGAACTTTTTGATGGTGACTTTGAGGGCGTTGTTGTCACTTCGAGCGACCATTAAAAGATCGCTGACGAGTTTTGACATCTTCTGCACTTCGCTTTTGACATCTTCAATGACTTGCTTGAGGAATGGTGATTTAATGGTTTGATCCATAAGCAGCAGATCAGCAGACGCCATAACAACCGCCAAAGGTGTCCTTAGTTCATGAGAGGCGTCCGCCGCAAATTGCCTCTGCTTTTCGTAGGCCTCTTTGAGAGGAATGATTGCACGCCCTGCCATAAAATGACTGAACAGCGTGGCAACAATCAATGCAATCACACCAAGGAATATTAATATATAAGTAGACTTTTGCAAGCCGGAATACATGACGGTTACATCTTTCCCGACGTAAAGTCTGTGATTAACGCCCGAAATTTTCAAATACTTTGAAACCATCATCACATTGGTCGTCCTGCCAAGCACATTGGGTCGACTGAAGACAGTGACTTCCCCATCTTGAACATTCCAAGTGTCAATGGTGTCAAGAATGAACGATCCCACCCGAAACGAGGCACGGGCGAAATCAACCAGCCGCTTATCCTCATCAAAAATGTAAAAAAATAAGCGATCGTTAGTATTTTTGTAGGACTTATTTTCATCACTTGCCGCTTCGTTGTTTTGACCGTAACGCTCTCTGAGATCGGAAATACTGTCAGCAGAGTCCAAGATCTCTTGTGCCTGTTCTGAAAACATAGCCCACTCCATAGTCATATGCACAACAAAAATCAGCACAATCAGAAAAATGCACATCATGAGTGAGTATATCAGAGTTAGCTGCCGTCTGCTGCGTCCGAATATTTCCATTTATTTGCCTTCCATATCAAAAAATTTTTTGATTTTACGTCTCAAGCCTGTAACCTATACCGCGAATGGTTTTAATAGAGATTTTGCCGTCAACTTCCTGCAATTTCTTGCGAAGAATTTTCATATAAGAATCAATATTGTTTGAAGTAATATCGCGCTCAAGACCCCAAATTCTGTCAAGAATGATGTCACGCGGAACGACAACGCCGAGATTTTGTGCCAATAGATCGAATATCTGGAATTCACGCGGTGAAAGTTGAATGATTTGATTGTTCTTCTTGAGGACTTTTGTAGTGCGGTTGAGGTTGAAGTCACCTATATCGACAATTTCCTGCTGAATTTTTTGAGTGCTGCGTCTGCCGAGAGCACGGAGCCTTGCCAAAAGTTCAGCAAACTCAAATGGTTTGACGAGATAATCATCAGCACCCGCATCAAGACCGGTGACACGATCCTCAATGGTATCCTTCGCTGTCAACATTAGAATAGCCTTTTCGTAGCCGTTGTCGCGCAGACGTCGACAGGCATCAATACCATTTTCGCCGGGCATCATCCAATCAAGAATCAAAATATCATATTCCGAATACATCGCGTATTCATAAACATCAGAGCCGTTGGTTATCCACTCAACCGAAAACTTATTCTGTTCCAGCATGTACTGGATTAAATTGCCAAGTCTCTTGTCATCTTCCGCTAACAATACTCGCATATTTTCACTCCTCGTTGATATAATGGCTGAAACTGCCTATTTGCAAATTATTAAACTTTTTTGATAGTGTATGTAAAAATTTCTTTGTACCTAAGATTGCACCACGCTGCGGCGGCATAGTTTTGAGAAAAGCATCGGGATCAATATTTAAATTTCTGACTTGAATCATCTGCACCGGCAATTCTTCAAAAAATTTAATCCAAGCCTCTGACTCTTCCTCTCTGTCGTTGAAACCAGGAAAATAGAGCATATTCAATGAGACATAGACACCTTTATCAAGGGCATATTTGATTGACTCCTTGACATTGTTGAGGTTGTAAGCCGCTCGATAATAGGCGTTGTAACTCTCCTCGTCGGCACTGATAATTGAAACTCTAATCGAATCAAGACCGGCGTCAACGATTTTCTTTACGCCTTCAGTGAAACCGGCGTTGGAGTTCATATTAATCTGTCCGCGCTCCGTCTTTGAGCGAATCAATTTTATCGCCTCAGCAATATTATTCGCCGCAAGGCTTGGTTCTCCTTCACAACCCTGCCCAAAACTTATAATTGCCTCAGGTGCAGTCGTGAGATGATATATTCCAACGTCGGCAATCTCCTCGACGGTCGGTTTAAAAGTGATTCTGCTTTGAGGTGAAGGGCAGCACTCCGCCGGTTGAAGTGATATACAGCCGAGACATTGAGCATTGCAGGTCGGTGAAGTTGGGATTCCTGCCTCCCAGCGTCGGTAGAATAAATTCTGTGCGGTGCAGCAGTGCCAACTCAATGAACAATTAGCCACTTGCTCAACAATGCGATTGTTCGGCAAGTCTTTTTTGACACGCTTGACGAGTTTTTTGAGTTCCCGCGTGTTGTAGTGGATTGGATCCCATTTGTGATTCTCATCGGTGTAAATCGCAGTGGTGTAGAGTTCATCACGATATAGGACGACGGCAGTATAGCCATAGAGCGGCAACATTTGACAATCAGTCTCACGCTCAAACGCCGGCAAATGTGTCCGAGTGTAGCCGGCAGGTAGAATTGCAGAAACAGCCAGCCCTTCGACAGAAGTTAATTCGCCTTTCTTATTTAAACCGACAGCCCGACGATTAGGCAGGAACATTAAATCGGCACTGTCAGGCAGCTTGATTAAATCCTGCGGCTTGAGAGAGACTATATCATCACCAACGCGACCAACGCCGCCAATTTCGGGAGCGTCGAATATCTCGCCATTTTTGTCAGCATACAATGCCGTTATCATATTTTTCTTTAAATTGTCTCGCAATACCAAAGTATTTCCACCTTGCTTAATTTTTGGAGAGGCTATTTTGTTATTGATTAATCGCCGCCGCACACTCGCGACTTCAGTCGTAAGTTAGGCGGCAAAACGCTTGCACTTTAATCTTTTTTGTGTTACAATCTAAATGGTAAATGTCAGACGTAGAGCTATAGACTTCCTTCGGGCGGCACTA
>CAJODU010000128.1 GCA_905233325.1 uncultured Selenomonadaceae bacterium | reverse complement strand
CTTCGCTGAATGATAGCCATCTTCTTATCACCGCTGATGGCAGTCCCCTTGAGAATTAACACAACTTGACTGTCAGCGTCAACCGTCTTTGTAGGAGCGGGAATACTCGGCGGCAGAGGAATGGCGGCGGGTTCAGTGGATTTCTTCTCAACAGGCGGTTTAGGCAAGTCAGATTTAAAAGGATTGATCAATTCCACACTATCTGACGCTCTCTCCAAGCCGGTAATGCTTGTGACTTTTGAAGCGGACTTGTCTGATTTGTTCTTGACGGAAAGTTTATCGTCCGGCAGATCATCATTAGACGCCGCAACAATTTTTGGCGATACATTATCAGCCGCCGCCGTCACTTCGGTTTCAGTATCGGTGATGAAAAACATAGCGACTGACGCCACAAAAGTTGCAATAATAGCCCCGAAACGCAATTTATTCTGCTTGATCTCATTGATTTCTCGATAGTAAAACTCTTTCAGTCGATCGCTGCTCACAATTTCACCTACCCGAATGTCAATTCCTTACATTATAATTTAATTCAAACAGGCAAAAAAATCAAGTAAAAATTTAATACGTTCGGCACGGATCCACTGACCGATCTGCTCACCTTTGAGACCTTCGGGACAATCTCTTCCGTTGACTTTGAGCAATTTTTTATAGAGCTCTTCGGCGTGCGTGAGATAGTTGGGGAGACTGCCGTGGTCGGCGAAGATTATATCATTGAAGTCGCGGTGTGACAACCCTGACGAGGGTATCTTCAATATCAGATCAACAATCTTGCCGGGCTTTTTGTAAAGTGGTGCGTGCATATGGTGCTTGATAACGAACTTTGCAGCCTTTAGCCAGTCGCGCGGAATCGTCATACGCCTGTTCCATTCGTTGAGGACTTCCAAGCCTCTGACATCATGTCCGTAGTGGTGAGGCAGCATACTTTGCGGCGTGGTGCCCTTGCCGAGATCGTGGACAAGTGCCGCGAATCGAACAATAGGATTGGTATTCACCTTCGCTACATCGTCAACAATGTTCATAGTATGCTCAAAGGCGTCACCTTCAGGGTGGAACTCTGTCGGCTGGGTCTTGCCTATCATTTGGTGAAGTTCGGGGAATATGAGCTCAAGCAATCCTGCACGGTCAAGACTTCTGAAGAAGGAGGAGGGATTGTCGGTCTGAAGAGCCAGATTTAATTCATTGAAAACCCTTTCGCTCGGCTCCTGTGCAAGCTCCTCGCCGCATTGGTGCATAGCGAGGATTGTATCATCAGTGATGGTGAATTGGAACTGCGCGGACTGTCTAGCCGCCCTCAACGCTCTGACAGGATCTTCAACGAAGTGCTTGGAGACAAGGCGGATTTTTTTGTTGATAATATCTTCAACACCGCCATAAGGGTCTATAATCTTATCATCGAAAAGATCGACAGCAATGGCATTGATAGTCGTGTCGCGGCGGTAGAGATCATCTTCAATGGTGACGGTATGATCATAAACCGCATCAAAACCGCGATACCCCTTGCTGATTTTGCGTTCACGGCGGGCAAAGGCCACCTCACAGAAAATACCGTCAATATCAACCTTGTAGACAGGGAAGGCCTTGCCGATCTTGAAAGCGTTAGGTAGAACTCTTTTGAAATCCTCCTCCGTGATGCCGACGACACAATAATCCCTATCGTGAGCAGTAACACCGCGGAACTTATCCCTGACGGCACCGCCAACCAGATAGACCTTGCCGCCTATACTGTTAATCAGATCAACGAACTCTCCCTCCCTCATTCAATGACACCCAAGTCCTTGTAACCTCGCGGCGTGAGCATATAGCCTTCTTTGACGTAAGTTGTCGAGTTGCCGATGATCACGAGGGAAAACATATTGATACTTTCTTCGGTGAACTTCTCCAACGTCGTGATGACTTTAGTCTCATTGCTCCGGCTTGCACCCGTCACAATACCGACAGGTGTGTTTTTGCTGCGATATTTCAACACAATCTCTTGTACTTCGCGGATATTCTCTATGCGTTTGTGACTTTTGGGATTGTAGAGGGCGATGACAAAGTCCGCCTGTGCCGCGAGTTCAACTCTTTTGGTGATAAGCTCCCACGGCGTCAAGAGGTCACTGAGACTGATGACGGCGAAGTCGTGCATAAGCGGTGCACCCAAGACGGACGCTGCGGCATTGACGGCAGAGACACCGCTGATGACTTCAAAGGCGGGACGCTGCGACTTGTCAATATTCAAAAGCAACTCCAGGACAAGCCCCGCCATACCGTAAACACCGGCATCACCGCTGGAGACGACGACGACGCTTTTGGTGAGAGCAGCCTCAACCGCAGCCCTGCAGCGTTCCACCTCCTGCCTCATTCCCGTGCCGATTACCTCTCTGCCCTTGATGAGCGGCTCAATCAGTTCAATGTAAGTGTGATAACCGACCAGGACTTCAGCCTCGTCAATCGCACGCCTCGCCCGTTCAGTCATATCCATCAAGCTGCCCGGTCCGATTCCCACAACAGTTACCTTACCCATCACAACACCTCATATCATAAATATTGTCTTGAATATCTGCAGACCATTTTGCATATCTCATTTGATTTTTTTTACTTAAACTATTGCAATATTCAAAGAAAGTGATATTATATTAACGTAATTCAAGCTCATTGTAAAGATATACTAAATATTTTTGAATTGTAATTTGTTTTGAACTAATAAGTTATTTTTTTCACAAACTTTTTTGGGAGGCTCAAATGTTATGGTAAACGGCAAACCTCATATTGTTGTTGTCGGAGGCGGCTTCGGCGGAATCAAGATTTGCAAGCTATTGGCAAAGGAGAACGTGGAAATCACTTTGGTTGATCGTCACAACTTCCACCTCTTTCAACCTTTGCTCTATCAGGTTTCCACTTCCGTCCTCAGCACTGACGAGATCGCATACCCAATCAGAAGTTTCTTCCGTGACAACAAGAATGTCAACTTCTTCATGGCAAAGGCAAAAGGCGTCGATCAGAGCCGCAATGTTCTCATCACCAACCACGGCGAGATCAGCTACGACTATCTCGTCCTTGCCGCCGGTGCAACTACCAACTTCTTCGGCATGAAGGAAGTCGAGAACAACGCCTACGGTATGAAGACTATCCAAGAGGCTCTTGCAATCCGCAATCACGTCCTCCACGAATTTGAGCGTGCCGATAAGCCTTACAGGACAGACGCCGAACGCAAGGAGAAGTTGACTTTTGTCGTCGTTGGCGGCGGTCCCACCGGCGTCGAAGAGGCAGGTGCTATCTCTGAGCAGGTTGAGATCATGAAGAAGGAATTTCACAACCTTGACTTCAACAATGTCAGCATTAAGCTCATTGAGGCGACCGGTCACGTCCTGCCGATGGTGAGTGAGGACTTGCAAGAATACACTGTCAAGACGCTACGCAAAAAGGGCGTTGAGGTTATGCTCAACACGCAGGTTGTCGGCTACGATGGCAAGATACTCCGTCTCAAAAGCGGCGTAGAAATACCCACCAGCACAGTTATCTGGGCGGCGGGCGTCAAGGCGGTTGATATGATGGCTAACTGCGGCGGCGAGTGCGCTCGTGACGGGCGTATCTGGATTGATGAAGACCTTTTGGTTAAGGGTGCCGTCAATCGCAATGTCTTCGCTATCGGCGACTGTGCCGCATTTATGCACGGCGATATGCAGCGTCCTCTTCCGACGGTTGCTCCTGTTGCCACTCAAGAGGCTGTCGTCGTCCACAAGAACATCATGAAACTCATCAAAGGTGACAATAACCTTGAGAAGTTCGTATATAAAGACCTCGGTGCAATGGCGACTATCGGCAGAGCAAAGGCAGTCGTCAACAAGCCGAAGATGACTGGATTTATGGCTTGGTGTGCTTGGATGCTTGTCCACTTGATCCGCCTTGCCGGTGCTCATACCAACTTCACCGTTGCCATTAAGTGGGCGTGGAACCTCATGAGCGGCATCCGTCTCGGCAGGATCATCACCAGCATCAAACTCGACAGCGGCAAGCTGACCATTCCGAAAGTTGAGGAAGACAATTCTAAACGAAATGTAAACGAAGGGCAGCCCGTGCACTTTGGGAAGTAGGAGATGATTCTCGTTTCGAATTCCGAAGCA
>CAJODU010000127.1 GCA_905233325.1 uncultured Selenomonadaceae bacterium | reverse complement strand
GCTGAAGCAGGAAGCTCCGACCTCTTTAGGTTGTGAGTACTTCACAAAAGTAAAATTATGATCAATAAAAAAATTTTAGGCAATGCTGGTGAAGATTTTGCCGCTGTCTGTTTGCAGTCCAAAAATTATAAAATTCTCGCTAGGAATTTTCGTTTTGGTAGAAATGCAGAAATTGATATAATTGCCGAAATAAATGGCACTATAATTTTTGTTGAAGTTAAGACGCGAAATAACAAAAGATATGGAACCCCTGCAGAGGGTGTTACCTTTAGAAAGCAGCAAAAGATTATTAAAGCGGCAACTAAATTCCTTCAAATGAACAA
The DNA here is from genome assembly GCA_905233325.1 of uncultured Selenomonadaceae bacterium. GTDB lineage: Bacteria > Bacillota > Negativicutes > Selenomonadales > Selenomonadaceae > Quinella. The sequence goes on along the minus strand of CAJODU010000127.1, from coordinate 3,804 downwards.
TCTCTTTGATCGTGCTTGCAGATTTGATATTTTTGAGGTGTTCGCTAACAATAATCAAGATACCAGCAGTTGGAAGTATAATCATATTGAGAATGCCTTCGAAGTAGTTTGATGAAAAATAGATGAAATTTACAGATTTTTTTAAAAATTTTTCATAATCTCTTAAGTTTTAGTTAGTGAATTACGATAAAACTTTAGGAGACTTTTTAATGGATTGAATTTCAATTTATTTTACGATATAGTTTAATAAGTAGCAGAGGGTGGTGATGGGTAGCCAACAGACTAATCAAAAAGATTAGTTTTGAACAATCGCTCAGATGTTGTAGACGTGGAGGTCGCAATTCTGAAATTGATTGATTTTGCATGGACAGCTAGTATCGAAACAGGGATTATATTTTGTTATACGACAGGGAGGTTGGCAACCAGTGTGGATTTCAGAGGTTGATGATTTAATGACAAATGAAAAGAAAGATAGTACTCATTTCAATAGTAACCCGTTGACAGCGAATGGAGATTTTTCTCACTTGAGATCACCAATGACAGCAAAAAAGCCTATCGTTCAGAGGACAACAATAAATTTAGCGGAACTTTCACATGAAAATGCAGTAGTTGTATCATTGAGTCAAAAGCGTTTCAGCATGGCAGGAACTTTTGCCGTTGCCGCTATGTCCGGCGTAGATGAAAGCCTCTTTATGGCAGACTAAGCATTGACAATGTATTATAAGCCTTAATTTTTCGTAAATGTTGAGAATTTGGGGCGTTTTTTTTATTTCTCTTGAATTTATCAAAATTTGAGTTTATAATATTTTTGAATGATAATTCCAATGGAGGAATAATTTTTGGAGACAGAAAATCAATCAGAAAAAGATAGAAAATTTATACTTTCGCCTAAGATGTACAAAATTGCATTAGTATCTTTAGGATTAGGTGCCATTCTCTTCCTAAGTGCTTGCGGTTACTCGATTTACAGTTTAATGACTTATCGCAACAATCAAGCTGACATCAATGAAATGCAGCAATCAACGCAACTTCAACAAGAGCAGCTTATGACACTCTCAAAGAAGGCCTCGGCTCTCTCTGAAGAATTGCAGAACTTGACGCAAATGGAAACAGAATTGCGAATCCAGGCGGGAGTCCAGCCGGCCAAAGATGCTGAAAATAAGACAGAAGGTACTGCTACAAAAGGGACAACTCCGGCAGAAGGAGCAGAATCTCAAGAAACACCGGCAGTTGAAACGTCCGGCGAATCTTCAGAAAATATACCTGACGGTCAGGGCGGTCCTATCGAAGATTTAAACTTGAATGATATTAAAGAGGCACTCTCAACATTAGAGGGCAACTTAAAAACACGCCGCGAAAGTCTCGAAGAGCTCCAAACGGCTCTCAAGACACAGCGCGAACAAATGGCAATGATGATCAGCTTGCAAGCGGCCTCACAAGCTGCAAACAGTGCGGCGGCAGCAATCTCAGCAAGCGGAATAATGGCTACCAACTCCTTCGCATTCGGCACATCAACGGCGGGTTCAAATGTTCCCTCAATCTGGCCGACTACCGGCGTTGTGACTTCTCCTTACGGTCTGCGCTGGGGTGGCAGTGACTTCCACCCCGGTATTGACATCGCCAACGATATGGGGACGCCCGTTCTTGCAACGGCTGACGGGATTGTTGAGTATGCGGGTTGGAACAGTGGCGGCTATGGCAATATGGTCGACATTAATCACGGCAATGGTATGATGACACGTTACGGTCACGGCAGTCAAGTGGTCGTCAGTGTTGGTCAGCATGTGGTGCGCGGACAGGTTATTATGCTCATGGGATCGACAGGTTTCAGCACAGGGCCTCATGTCCACTATGAAATTCATGTCAACGGACAGCGTGTCAATCCCATAAGTTACTTGTAAACCGTCTTTAATTTCACTCGACGGGAGGTTGAATATTATGACTGAAAACGAAATGAAGAACTGGTTGAAGCCTATACACAATTCTATCGAAAAACTTGTACCGACCAACAGATCGCTCATTGATTTTGTCAACCAGAAGGCAAGCGGCAACGGTATCAAGCGTTCACTTTACAAGGTTAAATTTATTGAGAAATCGGAAAAGAGTACCTATACCTGCATAACTATGACAATCAACGAACTCAAAAAGACCTTGAAAGAGCGCAAAGTCAGTGAAGAAGATTACGACATTGTCCTTGATAAGGCAACGGAGATTCTTGACGAGGCTAAGGAACAAGTTGCAAAAGTTTATGGTGAAGTTCGCCGATATGTTATTACTTCGGAACTTAGGACAGGCTGCGTCCAACACCACTTCAAAAAAATTCCCTCAATGAGTGAAAATCAGAACGCTGCACTTTCAAAGGAAATTTTTTCAATGGCAATGGATTCCGTCAATAAAAGCAGTCATCATAATATTGATGATGTTGAGGAGGAGTTTGAGAAGATAAACAATATCGCTATCACCTTATTCAACATAGCCGCAGCGACAGATAATGGTGCTGATCCTCACAAAAAGAAAGCAGCTCATACTAAACCTGCCTCACATAAGTCACACAATCCTCTCAGTTTGTTGGAAAATTTCTTTTAAAAATATAGAAGAATCGAGATTGCTAAATTGAATTGTTTATTGGTATTTATAGGCGGCGGCATGGGGTGTGTCGCCCGTTACATTTTTACGACGATTGAAAAAAATCATATTAATATCAACTTTCCCATTGCCACTTTGACTGTAAATATAATCGCTTGCTTTTTGATGGGCATTGTCACGGAATTGCTTGTCGAAAAATTTTTTCCGAACGCCGAGCAAATACGTCTGCTGCTGGCTGTCGGATTTTTGGGCGGTTTCAGTACACTCTCTGCATTGAGCGTTGAGACACTGGCATTGGTGGATAAGCACGAGCTTTTTTATGCCTTGCTGAATATTTTAGCCAACACTACATTTGGTCTGATCGCTGCTTACTTAGGTGAAGTACTCATTAAGCAGATGTTAAGTCATTATTGACATACTCCCCATAGCTAAAGCTAGGGGATTCCGGTATCAATGACATCAGCCTCGAAAACGAGGTCTTACAATGTCTCCTCCAAAGGTTGATGCCCCAACCCTTCATTCAAAATGTTTATTGCTGCATTGCGGTCTCTATCATGCACTGCTCCGCATTTCGGACAACGCCACTCACGAATACTCAAATCCTTGACTTCTGCATTTTGATAGCCGCAGCTATGGCAAAGCTGACTGCTTGCAAAGTATCTGTTGACTTCTACTATCTCTGTGCCAAACTTCGACGCCTCATACTGCAGGATTTTGACAAACTCACTAAATGCAAGGTCGCCGATTTTCCTACCATAGAGCCTCTGCATTGCCTTGACGTTTAAATCCTCAATGCAGATTGTGTCGTACTCAAGGCTGATTCGTCTTGCTAGTTTAAAGTGGAAGTCGTGTCGCTGATTTGCTGACTTCTTGTACAATCTTGCTAAAGTGTACTTTGCTCGTCGGCGATTGTTTGAACCTTTCACCTTGTGAGACAAATTCTTTGCAGCTTTTGCAATCAAGGCAGCATTTTGAGCGAAGAAGAACGGACTTGTTACATCTGCTCCGTCGGACGCCGTGAGAAATTTCTTCAATCCGAAATCATAGCCGACTATTTTACCTGTTCGTGTTATGACTTCAAAATCTTTGGCGTCCGTGACAAAGTAGACATAAATATCGCCCAAACTGTCCCGCTTGATTGTCACTGTCTTGATTTTTCCGCTTATCATTCGTGATTGAAAGTATCTGTAATTCTGTCCGCTGATTGTCAAAGTGTAG
>CAJODU010000126.1:6344-13852 GCA_905233325.1 uncultured Selenomonadaceae bacterium | reverse complement strand
GAAGGGTACTCGTCCGTTCGACTTGCATGTGTTAAGCACGCCGCCAGCGTTCGTCCTGAGCCAGGATCAAACTCTCCGTTGAAAATTTGATTTGACTCTGAATTTGACTTGGATTTTTCAATCCAGTTTGACTTTGTTCAGATCTTTCGATCTTTCACTTAGTCCGCACATCTGGTTACAATGTTCAGTTTTCAAGGTACCGCTGAAGTTGAGGAAGAAGATCTTGTTTTGCTGCTCAACGAATCAGCTTGTAAAGAATAGCACATCTTTTTCCTTTTGTCAATACTTTTTTTATATTTTTTTAATTTTTTCCAACATAGCTAAAGCAAGGGGCTTTCCGGCGCATTTGGCAAGTATTCTATTAAGTGGTGAAGATTTAATTTTGATTGTTCAATATAAACGCTTGAATTACCGTTCTGCATAGGTTTAAATATAAATTTAAGTTTATCTGTCTGCCCTTCGGCAATCCTTTTCATAATACTTTCTGTGGGCTTCAAGGATATTTTTTCCACTTTCTTAGATTCAAAATCATATTTGACTAAATTAAAACCATCAATATAAGTGATCTTGCTATCCTGCAAATTTATACAAGGATATTTTGCACCGAAAGAGAATTGAGCATTACAAATATCATTAAAGATCGCTATTTCTTCTGTTTCAAGATTTATTTCCAGATTAGTATCTATATCTCTCAGAGACATTATGATGATAGATTTTCCTGCTTTTAAAATTTTATCAAATAAATTTGCCGGTAAAGTTTCTTCTTTTTTAAGAGGATTTTCATATTGCTTTACGATATTATCCTTAAAATTCCATTTAATTATGTCTCCTGTTTTTGCATCACGTGGAGCTAACCAAATATTGTTACCGTCCAAAGTGCCGGATATGTATCTCTGTTTCTCATCACCGACATAATGTATTTTAGTTTTGTCATCTTTAAGTGATAGCTCAAGCACGGCATTACTATTTAACATAGGAAGATAAACTTTATCATTAATTTTAATGTAATCATAAATACAAAATTTTTCATTATGGTTGGTGATTTTCAAGTTTTTCAAAAAATCATCTATCAATGAAAATTTTTTAGTAAGTAAATCAAATTTTATTATTCCTCTGTAATTAAGACCGAAAATGTAAAGTATATCATTGTATATCAAAGTATTTGCAAATTTTGGAGAAAATTTTAATATATTTTCTATTTCAAACGGAATTTTATATTTTGTCTTTTGAAAGGTATTGCGATTCATTACTATCAAAATATTAGTATTCGATTGTATAAATATAAAAGATTCTTTATACGACAATATCCTAAAATTATAATCAAGAGGATCATTTTCCTCCAAGATGGAAGTTACTTCAAAAATCTCTTTAGTTTCAAGATCTATCTTATAGAGATATGGATCATAAAGTGCAGTACACCATATCTGATTATTTTCATAATAAGCAACATTTATTCTGAACATTTTTGTTAATGCAGCAGAAAGTTTAATATCGTGATACATTATCGGCTTGCCGGTAATTTCATATAACCGTAAGACGGAACTGCCGTCACCGAAATATGCATCACTGATAACCATTGCACGATTCAAGTCGGCTGTGTCGTCATAAATTCCCCAGCCTTCTGATTTATACCTTGCAAGAATATCTTCATATCTTTTCTGCAATTCAGGCAACATTCCTGACATAGTTGCTGATAATAGCGGGTGAGGGCGCCACAGCAATGCAACATCATCACTATACTCTTTGAATATACGGAAATCATCTTCCATTTTATTCAATAAGGACTCTTTCCATTTCAGCATAGGAGACAAACCAATATTATAAAATATTATTTTCTTCCAAGTTTTATCCGATTTCTGAATGATTTTAAGCCATTCCTTAGGTATACTGACATCATCTTTACTGACGGATAACACCTTATCATACTTCGGTGAGCCCAAGCCAACTATTCGCTGCTCCCAATATCTTCGATCCTTTTGCGTCGAATATTTCAGCAGGACATTTATATAAACTTGCCTTATATTCTCGGATTGCACCACAACCAAGTCAGCATTGAGTACAGCTTGAGTGGTTATAAGATTTGATATAAACTCTTCGCGCTCCTCATCACCTGGTTTTATATCTTGAGTAACAAAATAAGGCACATATATCAACTTATCGGTACATTTTTTCAATTCGTCAGAATAATATTGTGAATCCACAGAAGTGAGAGCATTGTAATTATCATAAGGATTATGAATGAAAATTATGTCGGGGTGCATTTCTGCAAGATCAATTTTTCTATAGTCCAAGACGGGCACATATTTTGGATAGAGATCTGCTTCACAATGCCACGCCGCTACACTTTGATCCGGCTTGCGATCAGCATATGGAATGGGTATCACATAAGCATTGCAATGCTCTTTATCTTCACAGGCAGCCTGCCAGATGCTTTCCAGAGAATCCCACATTGACGCCTTGTACGGTAGGAATACTATATCCTTCTTGATTCCTTTTTCCTTGACAAGTTCAGCAAAAATATATTTCAGTAAATCTTTGCTAAGATTGTACATTTCCGACTTTGCTGATATATCACTTTCTTGAGAAAATTGTGCAACTGCTAAGATCACTCCATCTAACTGCTCAGAATAGAATTGAAAGCGACCTTCTGACAATTCTTCCTTGAAAATATTTTTTATAGTCTGTAAATTTTGAATTAATTCTTCATTTGATTCAGGTTTTATATTTTGATAGATATTTTTGATTGCTGCAAGCAGTTTCTTTTGAATTTGCCTTCTCACTTCACCATATCCTTAAAATTTAATAATTCACTAAAAGAAGATAAAAAATATTGAGCCGAAAAATAAAGCCATACTAAAGCCTTTGATCGCATTTTGAACGGATTGAGAGTGTTTTCCAAAGGGTGCAGCGATAACAGGACGTAATAAGTAAAGCAGAAGTGACACCGAGAAAAACAGTAAAGGCTTGTCTTTGGTGAAAATACTATATATAAAAGCAACGGCGGACAGCACTATACCATAAGTTTCAGTTCTTCTGACAGGCTTTTTCTCTGAAGACTCAATCTCAATATCTTCAATCACTTGTGTCCTGTCTCTAATCTCATGCCGGACGTTGACTTTAATAGGCTCACGAATATTAATTTTGCGGTTAGGCTTTATTTCTTTAGAATGAAATGTATTGCTTGTTTGTTGAGTGGGCTTATCATCAAAAAAATCATTATCAGCCTCAGCATTGACGCGCCTCTCAAAATCACTGTCACTATTAGCCGTAGTTTTAGGAATTTCTGACGTTTTCTTGATCGTAGTCTTATCAACAACAGGCTCACTCGTCTGAATTTCATTCTTGATATTTGAATTTGTGGAAGTAGTTGGAGCAGCGGAAATAGTTGGAACAGAAACAACTTTTTGAGTATTTTCCGCTACATTTTTTTTTGATTCTTTTTTATCTTCACTTTTAGGATCAGGTTCAGCAATTAAAAAATTATCAAGATCAGCCTCATTAGGCTTGCCGAGACCGTAACTGTCAGTATACTTGGCTTTATAGTTTTTTAAATCGAGAGAGGCAATTATACTTTTCCTTTTTTTCTTATCGCCAGTTTTATCAGTATTATCAACATCTGCCATCATTTCGCCCCCTCTATCAGTTCTCATCATTTCAAAACTTTTACTTCAAAATTTCTACATATTTGAAAAAAATCCTGCCTATAGTTAGATTTTGAGCGGCATATATGATAAAATGTTATACGTTTAGAAAATATTACAGCATAGTGCAAGCAAGGAGACGATTTTTTTGTACAGTGAATATTTGACTTTGGGATTAGTTCTGCTTTTGAGTTTCATCGGACATAATATGACCGTTGTCTACGCTACGATATTGGTTTTGGTTTTGAAGGTTTGCAGCCAGCTTTTCGCTGATGTTTCGATTATGGCATATATGGGTACACACGGACTAAATCTTGGTATAATTGTTTTGACGGCGGCGGTGTTGATTCCCATTGCTGATGGGACGGTTACTCTCTCTGATATGATTGATTCATTCAAAACGCCGATTGGATTGGTCGGAATAACGGCGGGACTCTTGGCGGCTATAGCAGGTGGTGCCGGTGTGCCGCTTATGCAAAATAATCCTCATGTTATTCCCGCTTTGCTCGTCGGTACAATGGCAGGAGTATTTTTCTTCAAGGGTATTGCCGTTGGTCCTTTAATTGCCGCAGGTTTTACTTATTTTGTTATGTCATTATTTGCCCGTTTTCAATAAAAAAGACCGACTATGGACAAGCTCCGACTCCTCTACTTTTTTATTTTGCTCTTGCACTATCTTGAATAAGGCTTTATAATGAATTAAGGTTTAAGTGAAGAAGGTGCTTTATTGGAAAATTCAACGACACGGCAGCAGCATCAACCGAAGAGACAACGGCGCATTTGGCCGGTTCTTCTTTTGATATTTTGTTTCCTCGGTTCGGCAGTCGCCGGTGCCATGTTTGCTTCATCAAGTTTTGATAAGAAAACAAACCCCGAAAAGAAGATAGTAGAAGTGCTTGAAGAGGAAGGCTTAATCAAAACAGAGGACAAGACAACGGTTATGATAATGGGCGTTGATGAGCGTGCCGATGACGTCGGGCGGTCTGATACCCTAATGATAGCCACTCTTGACCCTCACACGGATCACGCCGCTCTGCTCTCTATTCCACGCGATACCCGTGTCAAAATCAAAGGTCGCGGCTACGACAAAATCAACGCCGCCTATGCTTACGGCGGTGAGAGGCTGGCAGAGTCCACCGTCGAAAACTTCCTCGGCATTGACATCGACCACTATATTATCGTCAATACAAATTCATTTGTCAGGCTGGTTGACGCTATCGGCGGCATTGATATTAATGTTGAGAAACGTATGTACTATGAGGATCCCTGGGACGACAACGGCGGCCTGGTGATTGATATTTACCCCGGTCTGCAGCATATGGACGGTGATAAGGCCGTGACATATGTCCGCTACCGTGACGATGAGGGCGATATTGGCAGGGTGCGCCGCCAGCAGGAGTTTATGGCGGCTTGTATGGACAAACTCACCTCACCATTGATTATCCCAAAGATTCCCGCCATTATCAGTGAGCTGATGGACGCCGTCCAGACTGATCTCTCCTTCAGGCAGATACTCGGTCTCGCCGGTGCCTTGAAGGACGCCCAAAAGAATGGGCTTGATATGGAAATGGTGCCGGGTAAGCCTCTTTATATTGACGGCGTCAGTTACTGGATTCCCGACGTTGAAATGCTCCGACTTTCCATTGCCGACAGCTTGGGTATTCACGTCGATCCAACCCTCCGCGAGAGATTTGAGAAGGCCGCCAACGAGTACAGAGGCTCCATTCCTTCAAATGCCGCTGATGTGCCTGATTACGATAATTCAATCGGCAGCGAGATAAGGGACAGCCGCGCCCATATTCGCGAGCGTTCCTACAGCGACAACACCCGTCAATCCTACGACAACAATACTCGTCAGTCCTACAGTGGTGACGGCGACTATTTTGAGAACCGCTCAAGCATAAACGCAGACCGAACCCCCTCGGCTAATTCAAATTACAGCCGCAGCGAGAGCAGCAGGAGTGTCGGCAATGAGGCCTCGCAAGGCCGCGAAAGCCGCAGCAATACCTACACACGCCGCGAGAGCAGCACTGCTGATGATGTGGATTCCCGCAATGATACTCGCACCTACAGCCGTATTCAGAACGATGATACCGGCGTAACTTTCGACGACTATGATGATACCCCGCCGTCACGTTCCGACGGTGCCGGCAAAATGCGTTGATACAGGGGGGAACTGATAATGGCAAGGCTTGCAACCGTACTTACATTGATTTTGATGTTCGTGATTTTAGCTCCCTCTGCAGAGGCTACCTGGCGGCTTGACGGGTGGGACGTGACTCGTGTCCGCAACTTCCGCGTCACTTCCTCCACAACCTCCGCAAGTGCCCAGCCTTCTTCAAAGAGCCTGTCTTTGCTTTACGAGGTTCTCAGAGACGAGGCTTTGTCAAAGACACCCATATATCTTGTGGATCTGCGCCAAGAGTCTCACGGTTTTGCCAACGGTGTGCCTATAAGCTGGCACGAGGAGCATAACCACGCGAACTTTGGCAAGTCTGTCAGTGAGATTGAGCAAGATGAAAAAGACAGGCTCTCGTCAATCCTCGGCAAGCAGGTGGAATTTGTGCCGCTCGGCAAGCAGGACGAGGCAGAGTTCTCAAAGTTGACTATGCCGATCGAAAAGGTGCAAAACGAAAGGCACGCTGCGGAAAGCACAGGATTCAAATATATTCGTTTCTCTGCTGCGGATATGGTTTTCCCTGACCCCGCTGTAGTTGACGATTTTATCAAGTTCTACCTCTCATTGCCGCAAAAGCATTGGCTGCACTTCCACTGCCAAGCCGGTCACGGCAGAACCACCACCTTCCTGGTCTTCTACGATATTTTGACTTATCCTGACTTGGCTTGAGGAGATAGTCAAGCGTCAACATTCACTCGGCGGCTCTGATTTATTGGCAGTCAGCAGCGGTGAAGATTGGTATTCCGAACAGAATCGCACAAGGGCAGAGAGATTGCGGCAATTCTATCAATATGTCAAAGAGCAAAGGGACTCAAACTTCGCCGTCAGTTGGAGCGAGTGGTTGGGTAAGCGCAGTTGATATTTAGTAGATTGAGGTAATGTCAATCAATGATGAGAAATGTAACGGCAGCCTTCGCTGTAACCGCACTGATAATATTGGGTTTAATGGCGGTTGAAGGCTTTGCACCCTTCGGCGGAAAGAGTTTCATTGCCGGCGACGGAGAGATTCAATATATAGATCTCTACGCTTACCTGCGGCATATCTTCCTGGACGGAGCCTCAGCCACGTTTTCATTTGACAAAAGCCTGGGCGGGAATATGTGGGCGAATATGACCTACTACCTGTTCTCACCCTTGAATGTTTTGATAATATTCTTTGAGCAGGAGGATCTCCACGCCTTCTATGATATAGTTGTCCTGCTGAAGTTGAGCCTGTCGTCCGCGGCGATGTGCTATTACCTTGAACACAGATTTAATCACAAGTTAGACACTTGGGCGGTTCTCCTGATGTCAACGGGCTACGGGTTGATGAATTACAACGTCCAGCAGATTGTCAACCTGATGTGGCTGGATCCTGTCTATATGCTGCCGCTTATGCTGCTTGGTGTGCACAAGTTACGCACAACGAATAATATAACCTTTCTGACGGTGACGACGGCACTGGCGATAATCTTCAACTGGTACACGGGGCTGATTGCGGCGATGTTTATGGGAATGTTCGCTGTCTGGGAGTATACCTTCTTCAGTGAAGTTCCATTCCGTTGGCAGAGTTTGTCGAGATTCACGGGCAAGGTACTGTTGATTATCATTCTGGCGGTCGGATTGAGTGCAGTAATGTTCGTCCCGACGCTTGCGGCACTTACAGCCGGCAAAGGATCGCCTGAGTGGTTTGGTCTCCATTTAAGCCT
>CAJODU010000126.1:3348-6278 GCA_905233325.1 uncultured Selenomonadaceae bacterium | reverse complement strand
GACTTGGTGACATTTGGGTTTATAGCCTTCTTCTTGCAAAAAAATATCAGCAGACGAATGCTCATCGGCGGCGTAGTTGCAGCGATATTCATTTGGTTGATGTTCTATTGGCGGCCGTTGGTATTCCTGTTTTCTCTGCTGAAATCTCCTATCACTTATTGGTACAGATATTCCTTCCCCGCTCACTTCCTGCTGATTTACCTGTCGGCTGTCTTCTTCCTGTATCGACTAAGGTTGCAGGAATGGCGTTTTCAAAATACCAAGCTCTGTATCTTCCTTCTGAGTATCTATCCTGTGACTGTCCTCGTGAGGCACCTGCGGCGACCGCTCCTGAATTGGGATTCATACCACTTCAACACGCTTGATAATGTAATGGGGACAGTAGTGGTCTATTCCGTGATTGCAATATTCATTTGCATTTATCCGAGACTCAAAGCCTCATATATCAAGCTGTTTGAGGGATTGATCATTATACTTGTGATATTCGGAATGATTATCAATACTAAACAGTATATAGACTTCTTCGCTTGCCATAATGTGGATTATTACAAGGATTATGTAAGTGAGCAGCGTGTACAGACAACCGGTATCAAGGAAATGGATTCGGGGGTCTATCGAATGAGTCAGACTAAAAACTATGATCCGCCTAAGGAAAATATCACTCCTGATGATATTAATGCCAACTTCAATGAGAGCCTTGCCTACGATTATCACGCCCTCGCGAGCTACACTTCAAGCCCTATCAATGCTCAACTTCGTTTGCTGGAGCAGCTTGGTTACCGCGAAGTTGGGGATTGTATGAGCATTATCCGTTTGCCTGTTCTTCCGACTGATTCCCTCTTGGGCGTCAAGTATATTCTTGCTGATGAGGCAGTGACAGGCTTGACGCCCTTGTCGGAGCTTGGCACTCATAATGACAAGAGCATATATCTGAATGAATACGCACTCCCGTTCGCCTTCGTTTGCAATGATTTTGATTTCTCTGAAGTTGAGTACACGGACAACCCTTTCACCTACACTAACGCCATTTACAAGCGTCTGCTTGATGTTGAAGTCTACAAAAAACTTCCCTGTCAAGTCGCTGCTGTTGATGAAAGACACTTCAACATTGCGGTATCTGACGTTGATGGCAAAAGTGCAATCTATGGCAATCTTGCCACCACTTCGGACTACAAGGGTAAACTCAATATTAATGATTCGCGTATCTACACCCTCTCCAGATTCAACAGTCCTTCCGTCTTCTACATTCCTTCAATCGCGAGTGACAATATAATCTGCAACCTCACCACTGAACTTGAAGTCAAGGAGCAGCTCAGACCTCAATTCTATAAAGTTGACTTTGAGGCACTGTCTGACGCTAAAAATAGAGCACAAGCACGAACTGTGGACTTCCTGCAATTCAGTGACAAGTATATCAAGATGAAAGTTGCCGCCAAAGCAGGGGAAAAATTGTTTACTACTATACCCTGCGAAGGCTGGAAAGTCAAAATCAACGGCAAGGCGGTGACGAGTGAGGTTGTGCTTGACTGTTTCATAGGCTTGACGTTAGAGGAAGGCGACAATGTAATAGAACTTGAGTACTCAATGCCTGGGTTGACACTCGGCACAGCACTGACTATATTTAGCTTGATGATTCTTGTGGCAATTCAGAGGAAATGGAGGAATCAGCTTTGAATTACAAAGAATTTGTAACAAGCCTTCAAAATATGAAACACGTCTACCTTCTCGCCGGTGCAGAGAGCTACTACATTGATCGCGGTGTCGATGATATTCTCAGCCGTCTATTTAAAAAGAAGGAAGATCGCCACGACGGATTGATAAAGATCGACTGCGACAAGAAGGCGGACATTAACGAAATCATTGCCGCCATTGAGACAACGCCCTTCTTCGCCGAGAAGAATGTCACTCTTGTGAAAAATACCACCCTATTCAAGGCTAAAGCTGCTGCCGCTGATGATGAATCAAAATCCGGCAAGCGCAAAGATCCGACAATAGAAAGATTGATTAAAACCTTGTCAGATATGCTTGAGACGAACTATGTCATCTTCACTACGACAGAGCCTGCAGACAAGCGCAAAAGTCTCTACAAGGCGGTCAATAAGGTTGGCGTTATCCTTGAGGCTGATGCTCTGCGTCCTTGGCAGATTGACAACTGGCTCAACTATACCTTGAAAACTCTCAAAAAGAATATGGATTCGGAGGCTCGCAAATACTTCATTGAGGTTATCAGTATGCTGCCGGAAATATCGCTGAATTACCTTGACAACGAACTTAAAAAGACCGCACTTTATGTAAACGATAAAATCATCACAAAAAAAGACCTGCAGACAATAATGGCGGAACCGCCGGAAGTCTCCTCATTCGCCTTGATCGACGCAGTGACGGAGAGAAACCTCAAAAAGGCAATGTATCTCCTCACCGTACAGATGAACGAGAAGAAGGAGGCACCGTTAATTGCTTTGCTTGTCAGACAAGTCCGCTTGATGATAAGGGCAAAATATTATATGCAGCAGGGCATTAGAGGAAAAGCCCTGGCGACGCCGCTGTCATTGAATCCCTATATAGCACAGAAGACCGGCGAGGCGGCAGCTAAGTTTTCTGATGATACCCTCAGTGAAGTCTTTCTGATGCTTGCAGATGCTGACTATTTCTTCAAAAGCGGGCAGTTTGGGGCTGAGATGTTGGAAAGAATCATCATTAAACTCATTAGAGATTGATTTGACAAACTAAAAAAATTTTTCTCCGAGTGCGGATTTTTTGAAAGTTGAATCGTATCGAATACAAATACAAAAATTGTAGACAAAGATAGGTTTATGTTGTAAAATATTGTCGATAAGCCTATGATGTACGAATGAGGCAACCCTTAGGTGATGGTTGTGCAGTTTAATTTTCAGTTCCGTTATCAGTGAATCACAATTATAGCCGAGCGA
>CAJODU010000126.1:0-3242 GCA_905233325.1 uncultured Selenomonadaceae bacterium | reverse complement strand
AGCTCATTTGCGATCGTGTAGAGGTGTGTAGTACGCCAGTAGCTTTTTGCTATAAAATCTAAATCAAAGTCATATTTGTCTATGGTTTAGGTAACTATAATAAAATAGAATGTGAAAATATTAAATTGGAAAAAAACTTCGGCGGCGAGTCGGAGGTCTTGATGAAGAAGGGGCTTGATATTATGTTAGATGAAAAGATGTTTGCGGACGATGCACTCAGCGAAGAGGAACTCGACGGCGTAGCAGGCGGCACAAGGCTCGAAACTTACGCCGATGGCAATGAACTCTACAAACGCGGACTTATCAGCGAGGACGACGCCGGAAGTTCTTCCAAAGTTCGTGAGGCTCTGCACAATCTCGGTTACAAGTATCAGGATCACGGCGGAGCGAAACTTTTTGGTGCAAAGGACAATGAATATTTCAACAAGGACGGCGTAAGCGTAAAACGCGACGATTTCTGGAAGAATTTCGACGCTGAAAACGGAACCAAGATTATTCGTTAATTTATTTTGCTTTGCAGATTATATCGTCAACCCAGTCGGTTACTTCTTCAGGTGATTTTTCACAAGCATAGACGAGTTCACTGATTAAAATCTGCCTTGACAAATCCATTAATCGCCGCTCTCCACTGGAGATTTTGCGGTTGCGATATTGCATAGACAAATTTCGAGCGACAGCGGCAACATCTAATATATTGCCGCTTTTCATTCTGTCTAATATGGCTTGAAAACGCTTATTCCAACTTCCCTGCGTGTGTTCCGCTCTGCTCCTTAAAACCCTTTCAACTTCGTCTACTTTTGATTTATCCACAACATCACGAAGACCCAGCTCTTCTATTCTGTCTGTAGGCAGCATTAGTTTAAGGTTTCCCATCGGCAATTTTAAAATGTAGTACGATTTTTCAACACCGGCAACTTCAGTATTTTCGACTCCGTCTATAACGCCGGCTCCATGCATTGGATAAAAAACAATATCTCCTATCTTCAACTTATGCCACCTCCAAAAGTAATTGTAGTAGATAGTTTAATATATATTATTCTGATTTAGTTGAACGCAGGAACAGTTGCAAAAGCTGCTCCTTGGGGTCTTTGTGATTGTGAATTATTTCATTGACGGTCTCGCATATGGGAAGTTCGACATTTGCAATTTTTGACAGTTTCATCAATGCAGAGACTGTCTCCACACCTTCAGCAAGTTTTGTGAAGGGCTTATTGAGTACAAAATCTTCACCAAAGCATCTATTATGGCTGTAAGGTGAGAATAGGGTAGCCTGATAATCACCGAGATGTGAAAGGCCGTAGACAGTCATTCTATCCCCGCCAAGTGCCTCAACCAGCCTGGACAACTCTGCCGCACCTCTCGCCATCAGTGCACCCTTGAGGCTTGAATAGTTTAAACCGTCAAGCATACCGGCAGCAAGCCCGATAACATTTTTGGCGGCGGCACCAATCTCAGTACCCAAAAGATCACTGCCATAGTAAAACCTAATCAACGGACTTTTGAAGATTTCCACCATCTCATGTGTCAAATCTGTATTCTCCGAAGATATAATCATACAATTCGGAATCCCTTGCAAAAAATCTTGTATATGACCGGGACCGACCCAAACCGCTGCATTGACTTTATCAATCTCCTCATGGAAGACCGTGGACAGTCGCTTACCGCTGCCACTCTCAAGCCCTTTCATACAGAGGAGAATTTTTTTATTTTCAATGCCGTCAATTCCGTTCAACTCTCTGACAAAAGTTCTGAGCTGCTGGGAACTGATAGAAATGATAATCACTTCGCCAAAATCCACAGCTTCCTTGAGGCTGTTTGTCAAGTTCACAGTCTCCGGCAAAGTCAAATACTCATTGCTCCTGCTCTCCATGAGCTGTCTCATTCTGGCAGAAGTCCCCCTGCCGTAAAGCATGACATCATGTCCGATATGGTTGGAATACCAAGCGTGGAAACTTCCCCAGCGTCCGCAGCCTATGACAGTTATTCTCATGTAATAGTAACCTTCTTTATTGCGTTAAGCGTTCAAAATGAATTTGTTAATGACTTCAGAGACAGCATCTTCGTCACAAGTGGCAGTAGTAATATAGTCACAGTGCGGCTTGATGCCTTCATTGCAGTTAGCCACTCCGACGCCGAGACCGGCAGCCTCAATCATAGACAAATCGTTAAAGTTGTCACCAATGGCAATAGTCTCCTCCTGCTTAATACCAAGCCGCTCGGCAAGATTGAGGAGACCCTGTCCCTTGCTGACGCCCTTGTGATTGAACTCTATATAGCGGTTGCTGGAATAGCTGACATCAACATCAGCCGTAATATCTTTGAGATCTTCGGCAATCTTGTGGAGATAATCTTGATCAGTGTTGACATAGAGAGCTTTGACAATCTCCTGCCCCTTGAGAAAGTCGATATTTTTCTCAAAAAACTCTTCAACTTCCATGCGACCGTTGAGGTAGGCTTTCTCGTTATCGGTGAAGTTGTAGACGTAGACGGTATCAAGGGTGTAGACGTGAATACAGACATCATATTCAAGACCTCGATTGAAGAGAGCCTCAGCAAGTTCAAAGGTAATACCGTCGAAATGCAGCAGGCGGTTATTTTGATTTTCAACGATAGCACCGCCATTAAAGCTGATCACATACTCATTCGGCAGATTAATGAGACCGAGTTCTTCAAGAGTGCCTTGAATTGAGCGGTAACCTCTGCCGGTAGCCGGCACAAACTTTACGCCCTTTTGACGAGCCTTTTGAATAGTTTCAACGTTCTTGATTGATACTTTGCGATTCTTTGTATTTAGTAAAGTTTCGTCCAAATCGCAAGCAATTAATTTATACATGTTGCCACCTCCATTGCAGGTTATTTTCTATGAATCAAATTCAGAATTTTTTTCATACAATAAATTTTTGAGATTAATAAAAGCCGCAATATAACTATCAAATATCAAATTGACTAACTCAACAGCCGCATTTTCGTCGTAAACGTGAATAGAAATATTCCTCTTTTTGAGCATATCAAGCCAAATATCTTCATCAGATAAAAAGCCTATCGAAAAAGCTGACTGTGAAGTACTCCGACCTAACGCTACGCGTTTGAGGTCGGAGCTTCCTGCTTCAACGAGAGTTGCACCGAGGTTGCGTCTTACATTCTCTCCACAGGCGTTTCTTTAGTTGGTCGTGCCTCTCTACTTCGTTTAACTAAATCAGTATAACGAAGGCTGAGGGCATTCCCCGCTAAAAATCCCGCTC
>CAJODU010000125.1 GCA_905233325.1 uncultured Selenomonadaceae bacterium | reverse complement strand
CTGATGAAACACCCATCGAAAAAAATATAATTAATTTCTGTAAAAGTATTGATTGGAAACCTTCTAAAACTTACAATATTAATTCTTTGTACGATGATTCAACTGATTTACAAGTTGCCAAAAATAAGTTGCAGGAATTTCATATAAATATAACCAACAAACTTTACCGTCAAGCATACGATTGTTTAAGTGAAACATTTCAGAAAAAAGTACCTTTTGACGGCTGGGTTAAAGGTTTTAATACCACCGTTAGCAGTACGCCATACAATATAACTATTTCGCCTGATTCAAATGACAAAAGTGTAATTTTGACTTATGAACTCAAGGCTGTTGATAATCCCGGTGGAACGACGTATTACAATGGCACCGCTACTTTGATAAATACTCCACTCGGTTGGAAAATAGACCGAATCAAAAACAAACTTAAATAAAAAATTTTTTCTTGCAAATTTCCTCAAATGCTGTATAATAGACATAAGAAAAACGCCCTGCTGTGGAACAGAGCGTAAGCACCGACATTTGGTAGCCCCTGAAGTACTTGTGTTTTGGAAAGAACTGGTTGTAGCCGCCTTAGGTAGGACTTAGGCGGCTATTTGAATGCTCAGAGCGAGCACCAAGATTATGATGGTGGAAATCCACGCAACTATCTGGAATCTGCTCATACACATCGCCCCCAATCTGGGGCTAAGTATCGACCGCCTGCCATTTTTGGTGCCGAACACATTATAACACAAATTTCTATCGTTGCATAGGAATTTTTAATTTTTTTCAGGATTAAATCATTCGGAATACCGAGCTTGCTCACCGCATCCACTAGGCTCCAAAGTTGTGCTTATCTCTTCGTCGTTGAAGATTTCACATTACATTGCTTATCGCGTCGGTGAATATTTACATCTTTAGTCGTGGGGGCTTTAAGCTACTTCTGAATTGCGTTTCTCAAAGAAGGTTACAAAATCTTTGACAGGCATAGGCTTGGCATTGAGATAGCCTTGTCCGTAGTGGCAGCCAAGCTCCAACAGCAATGTTTCTTGATCCTTCGTCTCAATTCCCTCGCAGATAACGTGCATATTGAGTGCCTTGCCGAGCTTGATGACGTTGGCGAGAATAGAACGCATCCTGTTAGAGTCACCGGAGGCGTCAAGGAGAGAGCGATCAATCTTCATCACGTCCATGGGAAGTTGATTCAACATCATAAATGAGGAGTAACCGCTGCCGAAGTCGTCAACGGAGAGCGTAAATCCCATCTCATGCAGTTTATTGACAATATCAATGGCACGACTGTTATCGTTGTTGTGGTCGAGATCACCAAAGACTGTTTCCGTGATTTCCAGCTCAATCAAGCCTGTCGGTGGGAGATTATATTTGTCAATGATCGCCTTGATCTTATCCAGATAGCCTTCTTCGGTCATATGCAGACGAGATTGATTGACGGAGATCGGAACAACTTCCTTACCTTCAGACAAACGCTGCTTTTGAAATTGAAAGACCTGCTCCAAGATTGTGTAGTCAACGGGTATAACGAAACCATTTTTCTCAAAGAGTGGAATAAACTTACCCGGCGGCATAAATCCCATAGTGGGACTCTGCCAGCGGACAAGAGCCTCTGCTCCGACTATCCTGCGAGTCTTAATATCATATTTAGGCTGATACCACGCTTGAAATTCACCTTCAGCAAGTGCCTTTTCCATATGACTTTCAATCTGATGCTGCAATGTCAAATCTTGTTGAAGTTGCTCATTGAATATATGCACGTCACTGATTGCCGATTCTGTACAGGCGGCACTTGCTCTCTCAACAACCTGCCTGACGGACAGATCTGTCGTTTTGTATTCGCAGATACCCGCTTTCATGTGCAGCCATATCCTGGAATCTTTGGTCTCAATGTAACTGTAGGTGTTCAATGCGTCAGTTACATTAGAAGCTATAATCAGGTCGTTTTCAGCTTGACAGACGCAAATCAAGCTGTTGGCGTTTATTCCTGCAGCACTCATCACAACCCAAGATTTTTGATTGAGTTGTTTTGAAGTTTTATGCAAATGCTTGATTAAAAGTTCCTCACCGTATTGTGCAACAATGGCTGCCTTACTCTCCACTGCCAGAACGACAATGTAAATTTTATCTTTTGCCAGGTCTACGCCTTTACTGTTGTACATATACAGCGGCATTTGACTTTCCAGCCAAGCAAGGTTGGGCAGATTATAGCGAGCATCGGTATAGGCCATTTGTTGAATAGCCTCAATATGTTTACGTTTCATCTTATTTCTGTAGATTATGACCCCACCTATGAGCCAAGATAGAATAATGATCAGTGCTATAATTTTACCGGGGTGATTATAAATAAACCATTTCGGTGTAAAGTGGAACTCATTTTCCATAGTTCGATTTACTACAGTATGAACATAACTCGCCTCAAGATGACTAATCTCACGATTGAGGATATGCCAAAGTTGCGGATCAGAATATTTGTAAACGCCAAAACATATCTCATCGGCAAAATAACTCTCCATCATAGGTTTTAAATTGTAGGTGTCTGTATCTGCTATATAATATGGTGCCTCACTGCCTGAAACGAAGACAGCATCAGCTTTGCCGTCACTGACTGCCCTGAAACATTCTTCAATCGTCGAATAGTACTTTATATCTTCTTTGTTATATATTTGCTCAATGTAAGCCTTTGTATATAGAAGTTCTTTAACGGCAGCGACGGTCTTGACTGCACCGACATGGTCTTGACGTTTGACCGGCACATATGCCATAATCATATATGGTTGAGTAGGTTTCATATTTGAAAGATTGGCTTGACTGTAGTCGCAAACGGAATCCGCCATTATATCGACTTTGCCGTCACGGAGCATATGTCTTGCCTCAGTGGGAGAGTTCGCCTTGACAAATTCAAATTCTACCCCCAAATCTTGTGAAAAGCGTTTCAATATCTCAGGTATGACACCCTTTGCCTTGCCATCTTCAAAATAACCGTAAGGCTTGCGATTAACTATAAATACGGCAGTGATTTTCTTTTTTTCTTTGAGATATTCACGTTCCGCAGTATTCAATACAAGAGGTGTGCCGACATTGCGTATATACTTATTACTTAGGCGATCGCGAATATCCGGCTGATAAGTCAGCATCAGATCCATTGCTTGATTGAGTTCATCTAATAAAGATTTGTTATCTGACCGAACTAAAAGCCTGTAACTTTGTCGATCAAATAATGCATAGACATTGTATTTGACTTTTGGATCAAGCATTGATTCAACATATCCATCAATATCATTATTTTCAAAAGCTGTAAACATATCTTGTCGATTTTGATAGGTTGTAAACTCATAACTAAATCCTTGAGATTCAGCAATCTTGGGCAAGGTGGGAGTAGGATAACTCGTACTCAAGTTGCCAAGTCGCATTGATTGCTTGATGTCAATATCTTTAGTAAAGAGTCCCATAAAAAAGCGACCGACAACATGCTCAGTTTTAGCTGCATTTGGTATGAGATGATAATCACCGGGCATAGAAGGAATAATATCAACTTCACCGGAATTTAACATTTCACCGAGTTCAGACCAAGTATCAACGGGAATATACTCAAAATTCCAATTACCGTAGTTGGACAAAAATTCCATATATTCGTAACCATAGCCGGTATAATGTCCTTCCCAATTCTCCTCAAGAAAACCGGTATCTTTAACATATCCAACCTTTAGCGTATTCTCTTCAGGTATAGGAGAGGCCTCAGTTAAGTTTATATTTAAAATTATCAAAAGAGCCACACTAAACAGACGAAAACTCTTTAAATTATATATCACTCCGTCCCCACCTCGCATATCACTTCAAAAAGGAGCCATAGTATAATAATTTTTTAGAAAAAATATTATATTTATTTCAGAACATAATATCAAGTGACTTTTAATTATCAATATGATTCTTCAAAAAATCAAAATTTCCTGCGGATTAGTAGAAAATGCGAACTTGTATTTAAATTCATTTTTTCAAATATTTAATTAATTTTTTTGAGCAAACGAAAAAGCCCGTCCATTGACGAGCTTTCTTTTAATTTTAATCGGCATGACCTCCAGTTACCAGACCGTTTCCAGTCAAGTGGTGAAAGGCGCATCGGTGCTTAACTGCTGTGTTCGGAAAGGGAACAGGTGGAACCACCGGGCTATACACGCCGA
>CAJODU010000124.1 GCA_905233325.1 uncultured Selenomonadaceae bacterium | reverse complement strand
CTCCAAGAACTCCTCAGCAAGTTTATGGGTAAAGATATTCAAGTCAAATGGGCTGAAGATTGCATTGGCGAGCCTGCCGAGAAGGCCGCAGCAGAGCTTAAACCGGGCGAAGTCCTCCTCCTCGAAAATCTCCGCTATCACAAAGAAGAGAAGAAGAACAAGCCGGCATTTGCAAAGAAACTCGCTGCGCTTGCTGACATCGCCGTTGATGACGCTTTCGGTGTCTCTCACCGCGCTCATGCTTCCAACGTCGGTATCACCCACTTCCTTGAGACTGCCTCCGGTTTCCTCATGGAGAAGGAAATCAACTACATTGGCAATACCCTCGCAAATCCACAGCGTCCATTTGTTGCAATTATCGGCGGTGCCAAGGTCTCTGATAAGATCGGCGTTATCTCCAACATGATCGATATAGTCGACACCATCATCATCGGTGGCGGTATGGCTCATACCTTCGACGCAGCTAAGGGTTATGGCGTCGGCAAATCTCTCCTTGAGGCGGACAAGATTGATCTTGCCAAGAGCCTCCTTGAGAAGGCCGAGAAGAAAGGCGTCAAGGTCGTCCTGCCGGTTGATCTCGTCGTTGCTGATAGGTTCGCGGCTGACGCAAACTACAAGACTGTCCCTGTTGACCAGTGTCCTGAAGATTGGCAGGGTCTTGACAGTGGCGAGAAGACTTCCGAAGAGTATGTCAAAGCTCTTGACGGCGCAAAGACAATCATCTGGAACGGACCTATGGGCGTGTTTGAATTTGACGCTTTTGCTAAAGGCACTCTCGCAGTCGCTAAGGCTGTTGCAGACGCTACAGAGAAAGGTGCAACTTCAATCGTCGGCGGTGGCGATTCCATTGCCGCACTCAAGAAAACAGGTCTTTCCGACAAGATCTCCCACATCTCCACCGGCGGCGGTGCAACTCTTGAGTACCTTGAGGGCAAAGTCCTTCCGGGCATTGATGCTATTGACGGCGTTGGCAGAGTGCCGATCATCGCCGGCAACTGGAAGATGAACAACACTATTAAAGCCGGAACCACCCTCGTTGAGGAACTCATTCCTCTCGTCAAGAAGGCTGAATGTCGTGTAGTCGTCGCTCCTACTGCTACCGCACTTGCTGCCGTTGCCAAAGCTGCGAAAGGTACTAACATTCACGTTGCTGCTCAAAATGTTCACTGGGAGAAATCCGGCGCGTACACCGGCGAAATCTCAACTGAAATGCTCAACGAAATCAATGTTGACTATGTTATCCTTGGTCACAGCGAGCGCCGCGACTACTTCGGCGAGACTGACGAAGGCGTCAACAAGAGAGCAAGAGCCGCATTTAATGCAGGTATCACTCCAATCATTTGCTGCGGCGAGCCTCTTGAAATTCGTGAGGCCGGCACTTACATTGATCACGTTGTCAAGCAGATCAACGCCGCTCTTGAAGGCTTCACCGCTGCTGAAGTCAAGAAACTTGTCATTGCTTACGAGCCAATCTGGGCTATCGGCACAGGCAAAACTGCGACCTTTGAGCAAGCTGAGGAAGTCTGCAAGGCTATCCGTGAGGCGGTTGCCAAGAAGTTCAATCAAGAGGCTGCGGACGCAATCCGTATTCAATACGGCGGCAGCGTGAAACCTGCAACAATCAAAGACCTCATGAAACAGCCTAATGTTGATGGTGCACTCGTCGGCGGTGCTTCACTCAAGTCTGCTGACTTCAGTGCGATCGTCAACTTCTAATCGTAAATAACTTTCGTTAATATATCAATCCAGGCAAAAGCCGTCTTTGTCATCGACAGTCGTAATCGGTGTCGAATCGGTGACAGTGGCGGCTTTTGTTATAACTTTACAGGAGAGTGAGAAAATGGCAACTATTAAACGTGCACCTATTTGCTTGATTATTATGGACGGCTGGGGAATCGGCGATCCAAAAGATAAGTACAATGCAATTCAAGTCGGTCAGACTCCTATTCTTGACAAATTGACAGAGGAATATCCTCATTCACAGCTCCAAGCGTCCGGTGAATATGTCGGTCTGCCTGACGGACAGATGGGCAATTCTGAAGTCGGTCATATGAACATTGGTGCAGGCAGGGTTATCTATCAACCGCTGACTAAGATCACTAAGGCAATTCGTGAAGGTGAGTTCTTCAAAAATCCCGCCCTCAACAGCGTCGCGGACAAAGTAAAGGCTAACGGCGGTGCGCTCCACCTCTTCGGTCTGCTCTCACCAGGCGGCGTCCACAGCCACACGGATCACCTCTATGCTCTGCTCCGTTTCGCCAAGGATAAGGGTATCGACAATGTTTATATCCACTGTTTCCTTGACGGGCGTGATGTGCCGCCTTCTTCCGCCGGTGATTATCTTGCAGAACTTGAGGAAAAGATTAAATCCCTCGGCAGCGGAAAAATTGCTACTATAGCCGGTCGTTACTATCCTATGGATCGCGACAAGAGATGGGATCGCGTACAGAAGGGTTATGACGCAATCGCCAAAGCTGAGGGCGTCAAGGCTGCCAGTGCTGAAGAGGCTATCAAGACTTCTTACGCCAACAAGGTCACTGATGAATTTGTTATTCCGGCGGTTATCGGCGACTATCCGGGTGTCAAGAAGGAAGACGGCATCATCTTCTTCAACTTCCGCCCTGATCGCGCCCGTGAGATCACTCACGCCTTCACTGATAAGACTTTCGACGGTTTCCCGCGTGTTGAAGAGCTTGTCGGTATTCCATATGCAACTATGACACAGTACGAAGAGGGTCTCAATGTTGAAGTTGCCTATCCGCCTGAGAGCGTCGTCAACGGTATGGGTGAGACTATCAGCAAGGCAGGTCTGACGCAGTTGAGAATTGCTGAGACTGAGAAATATGCTCACGTCACCTTCTTCTTCAACGGTGGTGTTGAGGAGCCTTACAAGGGTGAAGATCGCTGCCTCGTTCCTTCTCCGAAGGTTGCAACTTACGATCTCAAGCCGGAGATGAGTGCTCCGACCGTCACTTATGAAGTTGTCAAGGCAATTCTTTCCGAGAAATATGACTTCATTATCCTCAATTACGCCAACGGCGATATGGTTGGACACACCGGCGTTATGAAGGCTGCTGTCAAGGCTGTCGAGACGGTTGATGTCTGTGTCGGTATCTTCGTTGAGTGCGTCAAGAAGATTGGCGGCGAAGTTGTAATCATTGCTGATCACGGCAATGCCGACAAGATGTACGACTACGAACTCAAAGAACCATTCACCGCACACACCACCAACCCTGTGC
This sequence comes from uncultured Selenomonadaceae bacterium, assembly GCA_905233325.1. Taxonomy (GTDB): domain Bacteria; phylum Bacillota; class Negativicutes; order Selenomonadales; family Selenomonadaceae; genus Quinella. The sequence goes on along the minus strand of CAJODU010000124.1, from coordinate 1,177 downwards.
CGATCATCGTTGTCTCTGATCGTGTCAAGGAAGTCAAAGAGGGTGCCCTCTGCGACGTTGCTCCGACTCTCCTCACAATGGCAGGTATGGAGATTCCAAGCGAAATGACAGGCAAGCCTCTTGTCACGATGAAATAATAATACACTGAGATAAATGTAAACTAAAAGAACGCCTTCGGTTATTGAAGAGGTAATCGAAGGCGTTAATTCTAAATATGATTTTGTATTGGGAGGGTAACATCATGCCGGCAATTAAAAAGGAAAATTTCGGGACGCTTAGCGACGGTAAGGCTGTGTCGATTTACACACTTCGCAACAACAAGGGGAATGAGCTCAAAGTCACTGACTACGGTGCGAGGGTTGTGTCGCTGCGTTTCAGGAATAAAAAATTTGAGAATAAGTTTGTACTGATTGGCTGCGAAAATGTAGCTGATTATGAAAAAGATGATAAAAATCTCGGAGTAGTCTATGTTGACGGCAGTGATCACCTTGCAAAGAAAATTTGGAACGCCGAAGAGCAGGTTGACGGCCTTAAACTCACCGTCAAGGACGGCGACAAAGATGTATCAGTCCTCTACAGCATTTCAAACGACAATGAAATCAGCATTACATACGAGGGCAAGGGCGTCAATGATATTACGACTTCTATGGCCTTCAGCGGTGATGTGCTGGTGAACTCTGATTTTAAGGTCTTCTCTGATGAGTTCAAGGGCGGCAAATCAGGTGAATGGAAAATCATTGACAAGCCGGCGGAGGTTGAGTTTGTTGAGGGTATGTTCGGCTTTGATATCGGCTGCCCTATTGATTATTATGATGCAGGTCTCAAGAATGCGGCAGAAGTTCTTTCTGAAGAGGCGGGAATGTTGCTCCAGATTTACGCAAATCAAGACAAGCTGCACATTACAGAGACAGACGGCGGCTTTGCTGTCAAGACTTCCGGCAGTAAGTCCGACAATGGAGCGTTGAAGAGCCAGACTGTCTACGTCCTCAAGAATAAATAACTTGAATATTGGACAGAATAATTGTTACTACAAATTTATTCGGCTGATTGTATAGTCAAATCAGACATATAGGAGGTCATAACGTCATTTTCATTTTGAAGATTTTTGTTATAGTTTGATACCCACTCTTTTATACAGCTAAAAGCTCCCGATTCCTCGTTTGCCTTCTGCCTTGGG
>CAJODU010000123.1 GCA_905233325.1 uncultured Selenomonadaceae bacterium | reverse complement strand
GAAGCCGTATTGCCTGACAGTGATACCATTGTCATAACTGCGAGCACTAATGAGCCAGATAACGATTCATATTGGCTATATATAGAGGAGGTTGAGGATTGAATGAGCTATTTAGCACATTTAAAAGGACCTGTAAAAGAAGGACAGCGCGATGAAGTATTTTTTCCCACCAAAACAGATTTTGTTGAGGGTTTAGAAACTGTTGTTGGAAGTGGCGCAAATGTAGAGCTGGCAACCGATACTTCAACAGGTGTAATGAAGCTCTATAATACTTTAGGTACAAATACTGACGGAACAATGACACAGGAAGCTATTAAAAATGCAATTAATGATGGAAACAGCGTAACAAAACTCATTGCCGGAGCGAATAATTCCACAGTGAACGCCGCTACAACTAACGGTAACACATATTTGAGGTTGTTTGATGATTCCACCGCAAGAAACTCTATTAAGATTGCAGGTAGTGGTGCCGTGACAGTTTCGAGTGATAACAGCGGAAATATCACAATCGGTTCAGTGTTGCAAGGAACATTGACATTGAGCTCAAGCAGTGTATCAATAGCTCGGAGGCAACAAGCAACCGTTACAGCAAGCGGTAACAGTGGTGGCGCAATATCAGCGGTATCGAACAATACTTCAATCGCGACAGTGAGTGTTTCCGGCAGCGCAGTGACCATTACCGGCGTTGCTGCAGGTTCCGCCACGATCACTGTCTCACAAGCGGGTGGCACAACATATGCTGCAGGTTACGGTTTCTGCTTATTCTACTACACTCAACGAAAACACTTGGGCGCAGATTTCTACCATCTCCAAAAATGGTCAAGGTGACTTGTATTGGGACGTTGGCGACGCAAAGGAAATTACACTAAGTGGCAAGGTCGGCGACCAGCTCACGCTATCCAGTCAAAAGCTCTGCGTCTTCATTCTTGACTTCAATCACATGATGAACGGCACGGCTGAGAATAATATCATCTGGGGTGGCTTTAAGTCTGCACTCACCGGCGGTAAAGATGTTGCACTCGTTGACGCCAAATACAATACAGTTTCAACCGACGGCACCATTTGCTTCAATATGAACCACAAAGGGCAAACGACCAGTTCAGGCAGTGACGGTTATTATGGCACCAACTACGGCGGCTGGAAAGGCTCTGACCTTCGTTATGATATTCTCGGTGCAACGAGTACGGCACCGTCAATGTACAACCAGCTCAAGTCAACGAGCAACGTGGGCTACGACGCCACATCTTCTACGCTTACCAGTCCGAAGGCTAACACCTTGCTTGCGGCTCTTCCTTCCGACCTTCGCAATGTAATGAGATTATGGACACGTTGGGTTGACGCGGTTGGTAATAAGTCAGACGTTGACGCGAACATCAAGGCAACTGTTGACGCTATTACTCTGCTTGCTGAACCTGAGATATTCTCATCGAGAAGTTATGCCAATCAGTATGAGCAGAATCACAATACACAAATGGCGTACTATGCGAACGGTAACAGTAGGATTCGTTACAAGCATAATGATACTTCCTCTACTGTGTGGTGGTGGGGGTGTTCCCCTCGTTACAACGGCGTCGACTCCTTCTGCGCTGTCTACACCGGCGGCGGCGCGGGCGCTGGCAACGCGAGCTTTTCTTTTGCGCTTGCCCCGGCTCTCAAAACCTAAGGCGATAGCCGGTCTATAATCTAATTAGTGTCCCGACCCCGACAGGGGGCGGGCGTGCCAAATTCTCGAATAGAAAAGTTGACCAAAATGCTCAAAAGTGATAGAATTACTCATAGATTTTCTTGAATGAGGGACTTGTATGTCGGTATTAAAAGTGCGTCGCGGAACAAGCAAAGCTGAATTTGTCAACACGGCAAATAAAATCTACACTGAGACCTTGTGGTTTTTATCGCGGCTTTCGGCAAGGTATTCACGCTTGCTGGCTCAAGATACGATTCATCTTGCACACGAGATTATAGCAAATGCTGAAATGGCTAATACTATGCAACCCGTCGACCAAGTGCGTTTTGACCTTCGGCAGAAATATCTGCTTGAGGCGAGGGCGTCACTCGGTGCTTTAGATGTTCAAATGGCACATATCTATGACTTGCTTATGTTAAACCCCGAAGGAGCATTTGACAATAAGGATAAATCGGGTGCAATTAAGAAATTGGACAGAATGGCTGAGAATCTCGGTTGCTTGATTGACGATGAAGGCAAATTGCTTTCGGGTGTGCTTAAATACGATAAACAAGCCTTTGCCAAAAGAAAATCTTAGGTGCGTCTCTGTAAAATCTGCTGTGTGGTGGTGGGAGTGTTCCCCTTATTACAACAACGTCAACAACTTCTGCAATGTCAACACCAACGGCAGCGCGAACAATAACAACGCGAACAATTCTAATGCGCTTGCCCCGGATTTCAAAATATACGGGTCACATACAGTAGCCGTTGAGCGAAGAAAAGACCCTTTTGAAAGGAGAGACGTTTCCTGTGGCAGAAAAAGCCCAAAACTGCCAGCTCCAGCTTGATTTTAATGGAGCATACTCTGATGTTCCTGCAAGAACGCCACCTCAATCTGAGCGTGTGCATGGTGAGAAAAGTACCTCATCTCATTGCATTTGTAGTGAACAAAGCCGGCTGGACGGTACGCAAAAAGACGCCGGTACAGAGGGCGAATATATTAGAATGAGTAGACGCAAGGGCAGACGATTCCGTCGTCAAGCCAAGCGTTTTAAAATACGTCAAGACCGCTCTGAGGCACTCGGCGGCGTGGACGAGGTGTTCAATTATCACGACCTCTACAAGGCCGGCAAGAAGTGTTGTAACGGGGTACGTTGGAAACAAAGCGTCCAGCAATTTGAACTGCGATTATTCAGCGGAACCGCTGTACGTCGCCGAGCCGTCCTAAGCGGTAAATACAAATTCTATTCTTATGTGCATTTTATGTTGTCCGAGCGTGGCAAAACGCGACCGATTGACGCTCCACGAATACAGGACAGGCAAGTCGAAAAAGTCTACACCCAGAAAGCCCTATTGCCGCTTTACCTGCCGAGTATGATTTACAACAACGGTGCAAGCCTACCGGGCAAGGGATTCCATTTCAGTCAGAAAATGCTTACGAAGGAGCTTGTCAATCACTTTAGGAAATACGGACGCGAAGGTGGTATCATTCTTGCTGACGGTAAAAAGTTCTTTCCGAGTGCCAATCACGACCACATCTACGAACGGCACGATAGGCTGATTCTTGATGAAGGATTGAAGGCTTTTGGTAATGCAGTTATCAAAACCGTAAAAAGCGGCGTCGGTATGCCATTAGGCGTTGAGCCAAGTCAAGCTGAAATGGTTGCCTATACGTCGGAGCTGGACAATTACTTAGCCGCTCAATGCAGACTTGTCGGTGGCCATTATATGGACGACTACCACTTTCTGGTTGAGCCTGATTCTGATCACGTCAAACTGCTTAAAACTCTCCATAAGCAAGCCACTCAGAACAAATTCAAGCTCAATCAAGACAAGACGCGATACATTCCGCTTACCAAGCCTTTCAGATATTGCAAGACAAAGTACATCATAACCGACAGCGGCCATATCGTGAGACGAGCGAATAAGACCGCTGTGCCGAGAGACCGCCACAAGATTAAAGCACTCTACAAAAAGGTCGGCACAAATAAGATGAGCTGGGAAGACGTTTGGACAAGTGTCAACGGTATGCTTGCTTATTTGCAGGGCTACGATGAGCATAAAAATATCTTGAAACTTCGGCGGCTTTTCTATTCGATTTTTGGTTTTTCGTGTGAATTAATCGAAAACTTCAGAGAGAGGGATAGCGTTGGAATATGTAACAATCAAGCGGTTTAAACGCAACGGTATCGGCGGTCAATTCAACATTCCCTACGGCGCGGTGCTGGAACTTCGCGAGGACGGCTATCTGTACTATGCGGGGCGGGCTGTCTGCGTTGCAAGAAGTTTTGCCGCTCACGAACACTTTGCCTGTAACTACGACGGCAAGGGCTTTGAGCGAGGGCTGCTGTCTCACACAATCATCAAGGCTCTTGCTCCTGAAAACTTCGACACGCCGAAAGAACGCGATGACTTTTGGCAAGTAATATGGAATGATACGCTTACGCAAAAATATCGTCGTAAAGACCACATTGACACGTGGCTCTGGTCGGACGATTTTTTTAATGCACCTATCGAAGATTTAAAGTATATCGCCGGACTTATCGGCTTGAAAGGATTGTGAACTATGTACAAGATTATAAGTGTGAAAGACGGCACTGAAATCGGCAGCACTGAAAATCCGCGCTACGTTAAGAAAAAAGATACAGGCTGCTACATTCAGACCGACAGGCAGAACGCTCAAGGCATTGCCTACAAAGGCACGGCATATAACTTGCAGGGCAGAGACGGTATCGACGCTGATGATACCGTCCTTTTAATTGAGATTGACGGCGGCGTCGAGACTGACAACAACGCGGCGGCTATTGCTGATTGTTCTGCCGCCATTGATGATATTGTTGTCGCGATGTTGGGGGTGTAAGCAATGTTTGAGAGACTGAAAAGACTTTACACTGACGGCAAAATCACTCAAGAAGGTATCAGTAACGCCGTCGCTAAAGGCTGGATAACGCAAGAACAGGCTGATGAGATTATCAATCCTCAAAACGAGGTTGAAAATAATTAAGGCAATGCTTAAATTTTTAGGTTTTATCGTTGACATATAATTCGCTTTTAGTTTATAATAAAAATAAACGAGGTGGATTAAATGTCATCTAATTTTCAAGAAATTTTTACCGAAAATTTGAACAGACTATTAAAAGAAACTGGCTCTTCTCAGAAGAATTTGGCAATCTATGTAGGCACCAGCCCTGTAACAGTAAACGATTGGATTAAAGGGCGAAAAGTCCCAAGAGCGGCTAATATTGATAAAATTTGCAAATATTTTGGTGTAGAGCAGGAGAAACTCCTGAAACATCAAATAAACAGCAGTTCCGACTTGAGCAAAAGAGAAATTGCAATCTTGAAAACTTATAGATCGCTCGACGAAGAAAAGCAAAACACAGTTTATGATTTGTTGAACACTTTAACCGCAACAGTGCCTGTAACTGTGTGACGTGGAATGTCAAATGGGTTTAATATTTTTTCATTTGTTCGTAGTATTTGTTTCTTGTATGGCTGTAATTTATGCACCTTCTTCAAGTTTT
>CAJODU010000122.1 GCA_905233325.1 uncultured Selenomonadaceae bacterium | reverse complement strand
TATATTTTACTTGAAATGTATACTCTTTCCTGCTATAATCTACTAAAGTTTTTATAAACTTTTTGGAAAATCAGTAGGAGGAAATTTTTTGATGAAAAAATACAATATTGCAATAGTTGGAGTCACCGGTGCGGTCGGGCAGGAATTTTTGAGACTCATTGAGGAGCGCAACTTTCCATTTGCCAATCTGAAAATGCTTGCCTCCAAACGCTCTGCCGGCAAGAAAATCAATTTCATGGGTAAAGAATATACCGTCGAAGAGACCACCGAGAACTCTTTCAAAGATGTGCAGATTGCTCTGTTTGCCGGCGGTTCTGCGTCCAAAATTTTTGCCAAACCTGCCGTTGATGCAGGTGCTATCGTCATTGACAATTCCAGTGCATTCAGAATGGATCCTGAAGTTCCTCTCGTTGTGCCGGAAGTCAATCCTCAAGCCATAGCCAGGCACAAGGGAATCATAGCCAACCCCAACTGCTCAACTATCATCATGGTTATGGCTCTCAAGCCGCTCTATGATATTTCCAAAATCAAGAGAATTGTTGTATCAACCTATCAAGCTGTCAGCGGTGCCGGTCGCGAGGGTATGCAGGAACTTGAAGATCAAGTCAATGAAATTGTCAATAATAAACCTGTAGAAACTAAAGTATTGCCTGTCGCTTCACTCGACAAAAAATATCAGATTGCATTTAATCTTTTGCCGCAAATTGACGTCTTCCAAGAAAATTTGTATACTAAGGAAGAAATGAAGATGATCAATGAGACGATGAAGATCATGGAAGACAATGAGATGAAGATCACTGCAACGACTGTCAGGGTGCCGGTCTACAGGAGTCATGCCGAATCAGTCAATGTTGAGTTTGAAGATGAAGTCAGTGTTGAGGCTGCGCGTGCGGCTCTTGAGAAGTTCCAAGGCGTCAAAGTCTGCGACAATCCTTCCGAGATGATATATCCTCAACCGCTCAACACTTCCGGCAAAGATGATGTGGAAGTCGGACGTATTCGCAAGGACTATTCCATTGATCACGGTCTCAACTTCTGGGTCTGCGGCGATCAAATCAGAAAAGGTGCAGCACTCAATGCTCTGCAAATTGCAGAATACATAATCAACAATGCGTAATTAATGTTGATTGCCCGAAGCGATTGACGTTAATGGTGCATTGAATCGGGGGTGAAAATTATGGTATCTGATGAGACTATGTTATTTAAATTTGGTGTCGAGGAGAACCGTGCAGAAAAGGTGATTCGCAATGCTTACAAGGCAATGACAGAGAAGGGCTACAACCCTGTCCACCAGCTTGTGGGTTACCTGCTGAGCGGCGATCCGGCTTACATTACAAGCCATCTTGATGCAAGGAGCAAGATTCGCAAGGTTGAACGCGATGAACTGCTTGAGGAATTGGTGAGGACGTATCTGGAATGCAAGAAGTAAAGCGAAGTCTTTCGTTAGATGTTGGCGATAAGACTATCGGCATTGCTGTGAGTGATCTGCTGGGATTGACAGCTCAAGGACTTGAGACGATACGCCGTACTTCCAACAAAGAGGATATTAATCGCCTCAAAGAGTTGATAGCGGCCTATGATGTAGAGAATCTGGTTATAGGTCTCCCCAAAAATATGAATGGAACTGAGGGAGAACGCTGTCAACTCGTCAGATCTTTTGCGGAAAAGGTAGGCAAGAGTTGCCCGAATGTCAAAATAACCTTTTGGGACGAGAGGCTGTCAACCGTTGCGGCAGAGAGATCGTTAATCGAGGCAGATGTCAGTCGTCGAAAGCGCAAGAAAGTAATTGACAAAATGGCGGCTGTACATATCCTTCAAGGTTTTCTGGATAGTCTTAATATGAGAGGAGATATTTGAATGTCGGTTAATAAAAAGGAAGATAAAAAATCAAAAAAAATCAATGAGGATTTGGATAATATGATTGTTGACGATTTAGATGCAGACGAAAATATCATAGTTGAGATGACGGACGAAGAGGGCAATGTCTATCTCTATGAAGAGGAAATGATCCTTCCGATTAATGATCAAAAATTCGCCCTGCTTGTCGCTCTGCCTATGGACGACGAAGAAGAGCATAACCATGAACATGGCTGTGACTGCGGCTGTGGTTGTGATGAAGATGATGTTATCATTGCCAAAATCGTAACCGATCAAAACGGTGAGGAAATTTACATTGAACCGACTGATGAAGAATTTGAAATGGTGAGGGATGCGTATAACGATTATTTCTTCAGTGATGAGCTTGAAGAAGAACAGGCAAGGGACTAATGGGTTTAAAATTTCCAAACGAAGATCAAAACTTTATAGAACGCATAAAAAAATACTTGGAGGAATTTAAGTTGCCTTCTGTAGATATTCTAAAGCTGCCGACGGATTTTCTTGAGTCACTTGACGTCAAAAAAGCGGTTGGTGCAGCTGTATTTTTTGTGTTGATAATTATTGCTGTATTGAGTATGACTCTGATGAGTCCTTCAGGCAGTGTTGTTCAAAAAGGCGAGAAGGTAAAATTCAAAATAACTGAAGGTATGGACGCCGCCGAGATTGCAAGAAGGCTTGAAACGAAGGGCGTTATTGACAACGGTCTCAAATTTAGAATACTTGCCAAATTCAATGGCTACGAAAATCAGCTCAAAGTCGGCTCATACAACTTCACAACGGGTATGACTTATGATGAAGTCTTTGCAAAACTCCTTGCCGGTGCTCCCGAAGTCACCATTCCCGAAGGTTTCACCGTCAAGGACATTGCCAACCGCCTCAGCAATATGGGCATAGTGAATTATGATACTTTTATCAGCAAGGCAAGGAACTTCGCGCCCTTTGATTATATCGTCCGTAAGAATAACACTTTCTATGATTGTGAGGGTTTTCTGTTCCCTGATACTTATGAAGTTACCACTGATATGACTTCCGAAGATGTGCTGTATATGATGGCAGACAACTTTGATTATCGCCTGAGCAATGCAATGAGAGAAAGGGCACGAGAAGAAGGTTTATCTATATATGAATTGATAACCTTGGCCTCTCTCGTTGAGAAAGAGGCGAGATATGCGGAAGATCGCCCGATAATCGCGCAGGTATTTTTTAAGCGGTTAGAAATAGGAATGCCGCTTCAGACGGACGCCTCTTTACAATATCTGATGGACGCCCCGAAGGAAGATGTCTCCATTGCAGACACGCAAATAGACTCACCCTTCAACACCTACCAGAATATGGGATTGCCACCCGGTCCGATTGCCAATCCCGGTATAGCCTCCATTGAGGCAGTCTTATATCCTGCTAATACAGATTACCTCTACTTTGTGGCAGATCGCAGCGGCCACAATCACTACGCCTATACTTACGATGAGCATTTGGATTTAGTCTATCAATACAGATAACTTGATGGTGAAACTAGGGCAGGGAATAAAAATTTAAATGCCGGTTCTGTGCTAATTAAAAATGGTAAACCTACAAATACTTATCAAGAATTTTGATTCGGCAGCGGCAGTGAAAAATTTTTGAAGAGGTGGAGAAAATGTTAGATTTGAGAAACGAAGCTATTGCGTTAGTCTCAACCATTCCTGAAAAATATCTGCCCTCTGTGGTAGGTTTAATGCAGAGCTTGAAATATGTGTCGGATAGTGATCCGCAAACACAAATGCCAAAAAAGAAGATAGATTTTACAAGTACAGAAGAAATTGATGAGTATATAAGGGAGTCCCGTCGTGAAAGAGAATTTTAATTGACAAGGGAGGTGATAAAATGTCAAATTTGAGAGATGAAGCCATTAAGTTGGTGAAAAAAGTTCCAGAGGAACATTTGGAGTCAGTTGTCGGCGTTTTGAAAAATGTTAAAAATATAATAGGTACAGAATCAGAAACAAAAATGAGCCTTAAAGAATTTATTGAAACTCATAAAGGTGGTGCCACTTGCTTTAATGATGTTGATGTTGATGAATTGATAAGGGAGTTGCGCAGCTAATGAAAGAATTTAAACAAGTCTTTTTGGACACATCACCGGTGATTTATATGTTGGGCAATGATAAACCATTTAAAGAAAAGACACAACAAATAATTTTCTCGTTGAATAAATATGACCCTAAATTTGTACTTTCTACAATCACTTGTATGGAGTACTTGGTTGTTCCTTATCGAATGAACGATCAACAAGCAATCGATTCACTTCATCGTTTAATATCAGATGTTAATGTTATAGTGAAAGATGTTGATATGGAAATTGCACTCAAGGCAGCACAAATTAGAGCAAAATATAAATTCTTCAAGACTATGGATGCCATGCAGCTTGCTACTGCCTGTATTCACGGCTGTGATTTATTCTTGACGAATGATAAACAGTTGACTCAATTCGACGAGATTAATTGTGTAACGATTGCAGAATGGCAGATTAATTGAAAATTGAAAGAAGATATAATGAAAAATTTTCTCAATATAGATAATCCTATTGAACTGGCACGAGCAGAAGAAAGAATATCTAAGCAAAAAGCAATTTCAATATGGACAGAAAATAAATTAAAAGATTTTTCACCGGGAAGTTTTGAGGCACTTGCATATATTCACAAGAAATTATTTGAGGAAATATATGAATTTGCAGGAAAGATACGCAACGTAAATATCAGCAAAGGAAATTTTAGATTTGCGTCGGCAATGTATCTTCGAGAGGCGATATTGAGCATAGAAAAAATGCCTCAATCAAATTTTGATGAAATAATTGAAAAATATGTAGAAATGAATGTAGCCCACCCATTTCGTGAGGGCAACGGAAGAAGTATGAGAATTTGGCTTGACGATATTTTAAAAGCCGAAATAAAAAAAGTTGTGGACTGGAGCAAGATTGATAAAAACACATACTTACAAGCAATGGAACGCAGCCCAATCAATGATATAGAAATTAAGAAAATTTTATTTGAGGCATTGACAGAAAAAATTGATGATAGAGAAATTTTTATGAAAGGACTGGATAACAGCTACTTCTATGAGAATTACTTTGCATATAGAAGTGAAGAATTGCAAAATCAGTGAACAGACCGAAGATTATCAGATAGAAATAGTCAAAAAATGAATGAATTATAGATAAACAAATGATTGAGAGACTTGAGAAATATTTTGAGCAGAGGAGTGATCCGCAATGAGTAAAGCATACGATTTAATTGCAAAATCGCTGAATGAGATAATCACAGACCTAGAAGAAAATGACGGCAAAAACCTCAAACGTGAGACTGTTTTACTAAAAATTGAAAATAAAACTACTTTGCAAATTACTCTGCGCGGACTGCAATCGCCGAAAGAGTAATATTTAAGGCAGGAGGTAAAAAAGTGAATAAACCTGAATTATTGGCACCTGCCGGAAATTTAGAAAAATTGAAAATAGCCTTGATTTATGGAGCAGATGCAGTCTATGTCGGCGGCAAAAAGTTCGGGCTCCGCGCTTTTGGCGGCAACTTTACTGATGAGGAACTCAAGCAGGGCGTTGACTTTGCTCACTCAATGGGGCGCAAGGTCTACGTTACCGTCAATATCTTTGCTCACAATGAGGATATTGCCGAGCTGCCGGACTATTTGAAATATCTTGACAGTATAGGCGTTGATGCCGTTCTGATCTCTGATCTTGGTGTCTTTTCGCTTGCCAAAGAGTTGACTAATCTTGAACTTCACGTCAGCACTCAAGCAAATGTCACCAACTATAAAACCGTTGAGACGTGGAAGAGTTTGGGAGCAAGCCGCGTCGTCCTCGCTCGTGAGTTGTCTCAAGCGGAAATTGTTGATATTAAAAATCGTTGTGACATTGAGCTTGAAATGTTCGTACATGGTGCGATGTGTATATCATATTCCGGCAGGTGTTATCTTTCGCACTATTTGACGGGTCGCGACGGCAATCAGGGTGAGTGTACACATTCCTGCCGCTGGAAGTACAGCCTCATTGAGGAAAAACGCCCCGATGAATACTTTGAAGTCAATGAAGATGAGCGCGGTGCCTATGTAATGAATTCTAAAGACCTCTGCCTTCTGCCTTGCCTGGATAAAGTCATTGAGAGCGGTGTGAGAAGTCTCAAGATTGAAGGGCGCATGAAGTCCGTGCATTACGTCGCAGGTGTCGTTAAGGTTTACCGTGAGGCGATAGATTCATACTTCAACGGTGATTTCAAAATCCGTGACGAGTGGATCGCTGAACTCGACAAAGTTGCCCACAGACCATATACAACCGGCTTTTTTGTCCACGACGAGAGCGGAACCGAAATTCATGACACCTCAAAAGCAAAACAGTCCTCAACTTTTCTGGGTGTGGTTAGAGAGTATGATTCAACGAAAAATATTGCTATTGTTGAGCAACGCGGCAAGTTGGAAGTTGGGCAGCAGATCGAAATTCTGCAACCGCAAAGTCAGACTTTTTCGCAGATATTGACAGATATGGTCGATGAGGAAGATAATCCGATTGAATCAGCACCTCACGCTCAACAGATCATTAAAATAAAATTATCGCAGCCTGTACAGCCTTGGTCACTGATTAGAACTGCGAAAGAGTGATATATATGATTGATTTTTTCAAAGAATTGTGGCGTAATTTGTTCACTGTTAATGATGAAGTGGAGGGTATTGACAATATGGATATGACGAATAAAATCAGAAAAGCCGCCCGCGCTCAAGGTCGCGTGCAGGGTGTTGGTTTCAGATTTTTTGTACAGACTGAGGCTAAAGCCGCAAAGGTCACCGGTTGGGTCAAGAATGAGTCTGACGGTTCTGTGACTATGGAGATTCAAGGCACGCCGGAGCAACTCACAGCACTTGAGGAACGAATCAAAAGAGGCAATGGATTTGCTAAGGTCAGTCAGTTGGACAGCAGTGAGATAGAGGTTGTCGCCGGTGAGTCCGGTTTCAGTATACATTATTGATAAATCACTGAGATAATAGCCAGCGTGAAATTTATGGCGAGGTGATGTGATTAAATGAGCAATGAGGAACTTGCAAAAAATATTTTGGACATTGTAGGTGCCGAAAAGGTTTTAAAAGCCTACAACTGTATGACGCGGCTCAGACTTCAGCTCAAAAATATAGACAACACCATTGACGATAAGCTAAAAAAGCTGGACGGCGTTGTTGGAATAAATTATTCAGGCAATGAACTTCAAATTATACTTGGACCCGGCAAGGCGACAAATGTGACAAATGCTTTAAAAAATCTCATTTCTGACAAG
>CAJODU010000121.1 GCA_905233325.1 uncultured Selenomonadaceae bacterium | reverse complement strand
GCCGCTTGCCGAGGATTAATCTCGACGACAGGCGGTTTTTAATTTGCTATTTAATTTCCGGGTTTAAAGCTGTCGATGATATGCTGTGCCGTTGCTTTCTCAGTTGCGGAAGTGTTGGCATTATACTCGTAACGTATATATTGTCGTTGATTATTACCAAAAGCATCTTGAATGAAGAAATCCTTTTCAATATATCCTTTGCTCAAAACAGGTTTTACCCAGGTAAGAAGATATGCACCATTGCCCAAATCTTTTACTTCAACATTTTTAACGCCACTGGCTTCAGATAGCTCCGAATGATTCTTTACATCATTTATATTGCCCTCATCAGGAGCTCTGAGGGTGGACGTCTGTAAATTAACTGTGTATTTCGGAAGAGATATTCCTTTGTTCTCAATATTATCAATTTCAGTCGGATAATCAAATGAAAAACCATATTTATTATCTGTGAATTTTTTATAATTGCCATTAGATTCAACCGTTTCTGGTTGCGATGTATCACTTTTACTGTTTGCATTAGGCTCAGTAATGGTTTTAGGGGTGTCTTGTTTAATGTCGGTTGTCGGTGAAGTTACGATTTCACCATCTTTTTTGATATTGATAGTTATATTATTTGCAGGTTGTGCAGGTTGTGCAGGTTGTGCAGGTTGTTCACTGCTGGAATTGTAAAAAAAACCTAAGGCTGCGATTACCGTTCCCCCTACTGTGGCTATAGAGGCTGCCTTTTGATGATCGCAGCCTGCAAACATAGTTGAAGATACTGCCACCATTAAGGCAATAGAGATAGATTTAGTGGTTTTCTTCATTCGATTACCTCCTATGCATAGACACTATTAAAGGGCGTTACGCTACGCCCTGTTACTTCAATATTGGTGACGCCTATGGGATTCGAACCCATGTAGCCAGCGTGAGAGGCTGGAGTCTTAACCACTTGACCAAGGCGCCTTTTTTTAAATTATCAGGAACGCAAGTCCAGAGGTGAAACGGACGTCAACGTTCCTTCAAACAAGAAATAGTATACTACAAATTTTTGAGATTGTCAAGACTTTGTTTCATTCTTTCTAAAGATTTTTTTCTGCCGAGCAAGTACAATATTTCCGTGACGCCGCCGGGTGTGACTTTCTGCATTGAAGTGGCAATCCTCAGTGGCCACATGACAGTACCGACTTTGAGACCTGTGCCCTCAGTGAAAGCCGCTACTTTTTCGTTGAGATTGTCAACAGTCCACCCCGCCTCGTCGATAGTATTGAGCATTTCAAGGGCAGGTGTCAAAATCTCAATCGACTTCTCAACGGTTACCTTATTGCGTTTATTAACGAAAAGTTCAGGATCAAAGTCCGGCATATCCGTCAAAAATTTTATAGAGTCTTGAATATCACTCAACTTGGAAACACGCGGCTTGAGAAGACTTGAGAGATATTGCCTCTTGCTTTCAAGGTTTTCATCAAGTTTGACAAATGGCTTGGCGGCCTCAGTGAAGGCCTCGTCAGTCATCTTTTTAAAGTATTCGCCACTCATCCAGTTGAGTTTGTCATAATCAAAGACCGCAGGAGACTTGCTCAAACCGTCAAGACTGAATACATTGATCAGCTCGTCCATGGTGAATATCTCTTGATTGGTGTTCTTGGGATTCCAGCCGAGCAGGGCAACATAGTTTGTGATTGCCTCCGGCAGATAGCCCATATCGACAAGATCGCCGAAACTCGTTGCACCGTGGCGTTTACTGAGTTTAGAGACGGAGCCGTCCTCCGCTTTACCCATAACCGGTGCCAGATGAATGAAAGTCGGCAACTCCCAGCCGAAGTATTGATATAGTAAAACATGCTTAGGTGTTGAGGTGATGAACTCTGTGCCGCGAATTATGTGGGTAATTTCCATCAAGTGGTCGTCAATGACGTTGGCGAAGTTGTAAGTAGGCATACCGTCGCTCTTGAGGAGAATTTGATCTTCAAGCTCCTCATTGGCAATGGTAATGTTGCCGTGAAGGACATCATAGAAGGTTGTCTCGCCGGTCTCAGGCATCTTTTGACGGATCGCCTTGCCGTTTTCTGACTCTTCATAGTAAGCCAAACCCTTCTCAACGAGCTCTTCCGCATACTTTTTGTAGATCTCTTTGCGCTCACTCTGAACGTAAGGACCGAAGTCACCGCCGTTGTGAGGTCCCTCGTCAGGATAAATTTTTGCCAGTTTTAAGGTGTTTTCGATAAACTCAACGGCGTCAGCAACGTAACGAGCACGGTCAGTGTCCTCAATTCTGAGAATGAAATCACCCTGCTGAGATTTGGCAAAGAGATAGGCATATAACGCCGTTCTGAGATTGCCGATATGCATATAGCCTGTCGGGCTTGGAGCAAACCTGGTTCTGACTCTTTTATTATTCAAATAAATTACCTCAATTCATAGAAAATATTTACCAAAATATTTATCAACCATACCAGATAACATCTTCTGCAGCTTCATTTAAAGACTTGCCATCAAGAAATGGTATATCCATGAGTTCATCATAATCTTTAAATGGAAATTCTTTGTTGTCATAAAAAGCTATAGTACCTTCAGATGTATAAATTGGACAAGTTCCGCTTTTTCCCTTGTATTCAAAAGCATATTCGGAAAATCCGTCTTCCAAAAAATCTTTTGTTTCCTTAGCTGTCATAATAAATCATCATTATAGATTAACCGTACAAAATTACATCTTCAGCAACTTCATTAAATGATTTGCCGTCAAGAAATGGCGTTTTCATTGCTTCGTCCATATTTTTCACTTCTGTTGATTCACCATTCCATGCAAGATAGATTTCATCATCAAATATACTAATGGAGCCGCCCTTACCTTTATAATCAAAGCTGTAGTCATCTTGATGATCTTCAAAAACATTTCGTAATTGTTTGAGTGTCATAGAATATCACCATTATCCTTTCGTTCCGTCTCTGTTAATTCGCGTCCTTTTTTATGTTTAGGTAGCCCATCTTGCCATTCAATATCGTGTGCATGTTCACCATTATTGCCAAAAGGGTGTTTTTTAGCATTACCATGATTAGTTGAATGAAGTTCAAGATAGAGATTGCCACTTTCATCATAATAAGAACGTTTATCGATTTTTCCATTTCTAGCATCTCTGTGATCAATAATTTTTAATGGTTCATATTTTCGCGGATTGCCTGCATGATCGTAATTGACATCATCAGGCTTTATTTTTCCGCTGCCACCATGACTTTCTACTTGTTTTGTATAGATTTTGCTTGTTTCTTCATTCGACATCTTGTCAAAAGTTCCTTCTTTTTCGATAGATGGTCAATTATCACTTTCCGGCAGCGGTGAGGATTTTTTGTGCAATTCTCTTGGCTGCACCCGGTTCTCCGAGTTTACTGCAAGCTGCCTTGAGATCGGTTATCACTTCTTCACGATGAGGCTGCCCACGATAGAGTTGGCTAAGTTCTTCAGCTATGATTTTTGGCTGGACACCATCTTGCAAAAGTTCCGGCAAAACATTTTTATTCAGCAAGATATTGGGAAGGCAGAAGTAGTCAATATGGACGAAAAGCCGCGCTATACAATAATTCAGCTTTGCCATCTTGTAGAGTACAACACAAGGCAGATTGAGCAGAGCCGCCTCCAAGACGACAGTGCCGCTGGTTGCCATCGCAGCATCAGCAATCGACATCAAATCATAACGCTTGTCGCTGACGGTTGTCACTTCAATGTTGGAACTTTTAATTGCAGAATTGATCTTGACTGTATCGACGCCGACAGCAAGCGGCAGGAAGAATTTAGTTTTAGGTTGCTGATTGGAAAGTATCTTGGCTGCGTCAAGCATTGGCTGCAACAACATATTTATTTCTTGTTTCCGACTACCGGGCATAAGCAAAACGATATGATCTTCAGGATTGACCTTGAAATATTCGCGAGCCTCTGCTTGTGTCATTGAAGGCTTGACTGTATCTACAAGCGGATTGCCGAGAAATGAGATTTTTGCCCCTGCCTCTTCGTAGACTTTAGTCTCAAATGGAAAGATCGCGACAAACTCATCAGCAATTTTGGCACAATCCACCGCCCTGCCCTTCCTCCACGCCCAGGCTGAAGGTGGAATGTATGAGAAAACTTTAACCCCCAACGCCTTGACACGTTTGGCAAGCCGCCAGTTGAAATCTGGATAATCAATCAAAACCAGCATATCAGGCTTTTCAGTCCTCACAAACTCTGTCAACTCATTGAGCAATCGAAAAATCTTTTGAATATTTTTGACGACTTCCAAAACGCCCATTATATTATAATCTTTAAAGTTTTTGAAGAGGCGGACACCTGCCCCTGCCATAAGGTCGCCGCCGAAGCCGATCAATTCAGTTTCAGGTGAAATTTTGAGGATCTCCCTCGCAAGACTTGCACCGTGTATATCACCGGAGACTTCACCCGCAGAAAACATTATTTTCAAGCTATCACCTCTGCTTGTTTGAAGTTTATGATTTATCTTATCATATTTTTGAGTGTATGTCTAATGATTTTTGATATATCAAAAAAGCGCACCCGTATAAGATGCGCTTATATTTTCGACTGTCTGCAATATCCGTCCACAGACAGACTAATCATCAAGGTTATTATCAGTTTATTACATCATACCAGGCATTCCGCCCATACCTGCCGGTGGAGCAGGTGGAGTCGGCTCAGGCTTGTCAGCGACGAGTGTCTCGGTAGTGAGAACCATTGCCGCGATTGAAGCTGCATTCTGGAGAGCGGAGCGGGTAACTTTAGCAGGATCAACGATACCGGCTTTAATCATATCAACATATTCATTGGTGAGAGCATTGAAACCAACGCCTTCGCCGGCTTTCTTGACTTCCTC
>CAJODU010000120.1 GCA_905233325.1 uncultured Selenomonadaceae bacterium | reverse complement strand
GTCATTGAACGCAAACACTCTAATATTCTTTGGCACGAACATAAATACGAAAGTTAATTAGGAATATGCTGCCGTCAACCACAATACCAATTCGGCAGCATTAACCCCTCAAATCAAAAAAAGCAAAGAAGGTGATAATATGAGCAAAACAGCCGAACAGCTTCAGCAGGTCGTTGACATAGCAACACGCGAAGACAAGCAAGAGGAAAAGAAATTTGCAATCGCAGCTGAAGCGTTTCTCTATGGTCTTAAACTGGGTTCCTGTATCAGTAACGACAATCAGCAGCAACCTCAAACGATTGAGGAGGTCAGCAATGCCGTCTAGTTACATAACAAAGAGTGCCAAAGCTGAAATTAGGTCGTTTTCACTCAACACAATCGCGGCTATCAGAATTTTGGCACTCAAGCTGAATGTATCAGAATCCATTATCATTAAAGACCTTCATCAATGTTTAGAGGAGGTAAAGCACATTGAACACAAAGTCCCTAAGTGACCATCTTTACAGGGAACTCGAAAAGTTGACAAGAGACACACCATTTACAATGACCGGCTGGTTGCTCATTATCACTTTACTTGCTGTACCACTTCTGCTTGGCGCGTCGTACGCCGGTTACAAAATCAACAGTCAACTGATTGAATTGCAATCTAAAACGAATGGAATGGAGCACACCGACAACTATCATCAGCTCCATAAAGGTGACAAGCATGAATAAACGCCAACACAAAAAGCGTCTAAAGAATGAGGCTAAACTTGCCGAAGTCAATAAAATTCTTGAGGCAGTCCGCAACGCCTTCCACCATGAAACACTGCTGATGGTGAGGCAAGCAGACCAAAGACTGGCGGCGCGTATCAAGAAACATTATGAGATTGCCGACGAATACACCGAAATGCGCTGCTATCACGAAAAAGAACTTCTAAAGCGCACTATTAAGGAACTTGAGGCTACTATCTACAGTCTGAAAATCCATGAGCGCAACTTTGATTATCAAGTCAGCACGTTGGTTGTTACCGTCGTTGCTATGGTCGCAATAAATATCATTTGTTGGCTAATCGGTGGTTGACATGATGATTATATCTCAAGATGAAATGTCAGTCGTAAACATCGACAACATATCCGGCTTTAACATGAGGAAGGATTTATCGACTGTTTCAACCTTAACTTTCATAGCTTACGCCAACAATATTAAGTTTCCACTTGCTACTTACAACTCTAAGAAACGGGCAAAGAAAGTTATTGAGAATCTTCTCAAAGCATTTAATGAAGGGCAAAAGGCCTTCTATATGCCGAAAGAATAACATTGACACACTGGAAGGAGGTGAGACCATTGTTTATTATTACGCAGGACGAGGATTGTATCATCAATGTTGACAGAACCGATTTTATTCAACGCGAAGAAACTTATAACGAAGAAACTCGTGAGACCATGCACAAGATTTATGCTCAAGTCGGTTATTTCAACAATCCAAACAACACACCAAAACCTATAGTTCAAATTCTCGGCGAATACGAAACGGAGGCAGACGCAAAGATAGCCTTTGGCAAACTCATCAACTACATTCAATTCCCTATCAATCCGATATTCAAGATGCCGCCGTGCAACACCGACGAAGATGGAATGTAACAAAAAAAGGCGTCGCTATCAACGCCGGAAGGAGTGAGAGTATGTTTAAGGACGTGACAAAAAGCCCATCCACTACTGCAGATGAGCCCTTTTGCCTTTATGTGCAGAATGCCGCGTCGGACATTCACTTTCTCAATCTCATAAACTTGCATACTTGTTTAACTAGTGCCCTTGTTAGCGATACAGATTTGAGTCTCTGCGGACTTTATCCATCTGTATTTGAGCGAGGAGGTCTTTCAACCTATAAGCCTCATTACTCGGTCGCAATCTCCACTAGGACGGCGCCACTTCTCTACTTTGTCTGCGATATAGTGGATTGCACATGCTATCAGTGTAGGGTTCAAAGTATACGGTAGGTTTTGATAGCGTCGTACGGTCAATTCCGCCACGTTACTGCAGATTATTGGCGGAAATCGCGCACAACTTTTACATATTATATACACATTTTTAATAATTTGTCAATACATTTACAAAAAAAAGGAGGCAAAAATATGACAATGCACAATAATGAGCTTGCAGTCAATAAGCAGCAAGACTTGATGAAGTCCTTAGGGTCACCTGCGGTTTACGACCGTCTTAAAACTTTGCTCAATGACGCGAAAATCGCGGGTAGGATGCGTACAAATATGCTCAGTATCGTCGGCAACAATCAACTTCTTCAAAAGTGCGATTCTACCTCAATTCTTTCAGCAGTTGGACAGGCAGCTGCTATGAATCTTTCAATCTCTCCTGCACTCGGACAGGCTTATATCGTGCCTTACAAAGATAAGAATGGTTACAAGGCACAGTTTCAAGTGGGAGCAAAGGGTATCTATCAGCTTGCACTTCGCTCCGGTCAGTACAAGACAATCAACGTAGACGCCGTCCACGAGGGCGAAATTCAAAGCCGTGACCGCACCACAGGCGAAATCACCTGGCAGGATAAAACCTCAGATAAAATTGTTGGTTACTTCGCAGCGTTTGAACTTCACAATGGATTCCGCAAAACTGTCTATATGTCAGTTGAGGAACTCAAAACACACGCCAAAAAGTATTCGCAGTCTTACCGTTACGACGTTACCAACAATAGCAAAACTTCACCGTGGACAACTCTCTTTGACGCAATGGCACAAAAAACCGTCCTCAAGTCTCTCATCTCAAAGTACGGCATCATCTCCATTGAGCTCGAAACTGCAATGCAAGCAGACCAAGCTGTCATTGTTGAAGGCGGCAAGTATCGTTACATCGACAATGAAAAGCCTATAAGGAATGTTGAGACGGTTGAAACGCTGCCGGTCGGAGAAAGTATCGTTGAGGAAATTCCGCTTGAAGATAGTGTCACGGTAAAAGGTGGTGTTATGAATGGCTAATGCTGTCAACAGAGAGGCTTTTGAAAATTCAGAAATAGCTCACCCTAGACTTGAAGATATGCCGCCTAAACCGAAAGCAGGAGTGCCTTACATCGGTGAAATCGTTAATGCGTACCCTAGTGAAACCAAAAACGGCAATCCTTGCACCAAAGTAGAGTTTGACATTCACGACGGCGAAAGTGCCGGTTACTTTCAAGCAGACCTTGAAGACCGCAGTCAGCGTTTTGGAGCCGATAATTGGAGTTTTGACGCCACACAAACATATTATACCGACGGCACCAATAATTACTCAATGAAACTCTTTAAGGGCATGATCCACGACGTTGAAGAGTCAAACGCAGATTATAACTTCATGGCTACCAACCTTGACTTGGAATCACTAATTGGCAAAGTTGTCGGTATCGCCTTTAAAGACAGGAAATATCTGGATAAGAATGGCGAAGATGCTTACGCGCTCACACTTGCACGCACTTACCCTGTCAGTGAAATTACAGGCGGAACGGCAGACCTGCCAAAGTCCACTAAACCGCCTGAAGATGATATGATTGACCACTCAGTCGGCGGCAGTGAGCCTGATATACCATTTTAGGAGGTAACGATGATGATTATCAAAGCTAAACTTGATGACATTCTTGAAAAAGAAAAAGATTGGAAAACTATCAATTTTACCGGCAATGATTTTGCAGGCGACAAAAAATACTTTGCTTTTGGCGGCAACATTTACGCAAGAAATACTATCTGTCGCGCTACCAATCTTGAAGATTCCAAAGGTAACCTCATTTTTGAGAACGACCGCCTTAAACCTGCCGACTACGTTCCGCCTGAGTTTTTGGACGATGCAGCACTTGAAGAAGTCGCAAATCCAGAAAAACAGTTTTCAAACCCTGTTGTTCGTTGGGTGCCGGAACGCAGCGCATTTTACCTCGTATCAGAGCGCATCATTCAAACCGCACCGCAGATTATTAACACCGGCAAAGATATTCACGCTGATTATGAGGTTGACCACATCCGCACCGTCCGTTTCGTCGCATTGACTAAAGAAGAGGCTAGAAGATGGATAGTTTACGGAAACACCATTGATAACCCTGACGATAGTGATTATCGCGTACTTCCACCAAAAGACGCTGATGATTTTAGCAGTGACAGTTAATTTCACGGTACCAGGCATACCTATCTCTTACAAGCGAGTTACTCACGGCAATCACCCTCACAATCCTGCTGTTTATCGCGAATATCGTAAAGCCGTAGCTTTGGTAGCTCGCTCTGTAATGAAGGATATCGAATGCACTTTAAAGCCTGTCGGTGTCACCGTGTGGGTCTATCACCCGGTAAAGGCCGCGTCTAAGCAGTCTGGTGACATTGACAATCATTTAAAAAGTATTCTCGATGCGCTCAATGGTATCGCCTTTAAAGATGAAAAGATAAGTTAAACCCGCGTGTCGAGATAAATGTCACAGATGAGTTATAGGAGGTGGGCAAAACGGAAAAAGAGATAAAAACAACCACCGACGAAGATTATTTCAATTATTGCCACAACTTTGTGTCTCATGTGAACGCAAATTCCTACTTGCTTAAAGTCGGGTTAATGCCATATGTCAATTCTTTAGATATTGGTTACGACACTGCAACTAAAGAGATAATCCTGCCAATCGATGAAGCACGTTACCACTCAATTAAGTTGGTGTTCGACAAAGAAGCCGATCAAGTTGATGCGCAGAAAGTTTTGCAACATTACAACCTGCAGCCATATGAAACAGCCAAATGGAATCTTCACAAAGACGCCAACGGCAAATTGATTGACGGAGGGAATAATTACGATAAACCCTATAGCGATGATTCTCCGCTTGCAAGTTTAAACATCAAGATACAAGCAAAAATCAAGGAAAGAAGGAAAAGGTATGAACGATATCGCTCAAGAGTTGGCTTTTGCTGATGAACTCATTGCCGACATCAACGACGCTCAAAATGAGATTGAACAGCTTGAAAAAGTTGCGAAGGCAAGGAAAGAGATGTTTGCTGCTAAAATCGATGAATGGCTTGCTGAAAGTATTGCTAAACCTCAAATATTAATCGCTGAAAAAACCGCTATGCTTCAGCCGATCATTCAAAATCATCTCGAAGGTAAGAAGAAAAAATCCATCAAACTGCCCTCCGGTACTGCCGGTTTCAAAAAGTCCGGTGCTAAGTTTACCATTGGCGGCGAAAAGTTTGACGGTAAGTCTGAACAACTTCTCCAAATCGTCAAAAAACACAACCTCAACGAATACATCATCACTAAAGAATATGTTGACTGGTATAAACTCAAGAAAACTCTCAACGTCGTGAGTGATGGCGTCGTGGTTAGTGAAGATGGCGAAGTTTTGCAGAATATTGAAGCGGAACCTGAAACCGACGTGTTCTACGTCAAAGCAAATTGAGGTAAAGTCATGGAGTACCAGAACGAAAAAGAGTATAACGAGGAACTTGCAAGCGTAATTGCGGAACAAGAAAAGAATATTGAGCTTGCTAATAAGCTTGTAGAAA
>CAJODU010000119.1 GCA_905233325.1 uncultured Selenomonadaceae bacterium | reverse complement strand
GCCGACTGAGCTACATCAGCTTTTGGTTGCGGAGGCAAGACTTGAACTTGCGACCTTCGGGTTATGAGCCCGACGAGCTACCGACTGCTCCACCCCGCGATTTCGCAACTCGCTGCAATTTCTCACAACCCGTTGAACAGTGTCAAGTATAGCACAGCATTTTTTATTTGTCAAGGATTTTTTAAAAATTTTTTAAAAAAATTCAATATAAATTTTTTCCTATCTTTTCGCCACATTGACATTTGAAAATTGAAATAGTATAATTGATCTTGACAAATACCTTGAGGTGAATGAGCGATGAGAGCATTTGTAATGACAGCATTTATATTAGTGTCTATGCTCAGTTGTTTCATCGGCGCAGCTCATGCAGAAAAAAAAATCTTAATCAATGCGGCGGCAAGGACACTGAGTCTTTATGATGGCGATGTAAGAGTATGCCTCTATCCTGTGGGTCTGGGTAAGGTGAGCACTCCTACACCTACCGGCTATTATAAAATACGTACTAAAGAAATTGACCCTCCTTGGATAGATCCAAAAAATCCCGAATATGAAGTTCCCAGCGGTTCAAGCAATCCGCTCGGTTACAGGTGGATGCAAATTCAAGGCAATTATGGTATTCACGGCACCAACAAACCGGATAGTATAGGCTTTTACGTTTCAAACGGTTGTATCAGAATGAAAGAGGCGGACGTTGAAGCCCTTTTTGATATGGTCGAGCTTGATACACCTGTCGAAATAACTTATAATCGTTTGGTTATCGAAAAGGCGGCTGACGGCAATGTTGTATACTACATTTATCCCGATGGCTACAATCAGCAGCCCTTAGATGTCAAATATGTCAACTCTTGGCTTATTCCTTGGGGTGTCAGTGCTTTTGCTGATGATCGTGAAATTGAGCAGGCAATCTACAAGTCAGCAGGAGAGCCTATATATATCGGAAAACCCTATAACCTCGAACTTTCCGGAGAGATTGTCCCTGCAACAGATCAAAATAAAAGGCACTTCGACAACAAAGCCATTGAGCGCGGCGGTATAACCTATCTTCCTGCAGTTCCCATTGCCATTGCCATGGAAATTAAGTTAGAATGGCGTCATCATACTACATTGGCGACCAAGTTCGGTGAAGTCCCGGGTATCGAAAGGAAGGGGCAGCTCTATATCAACGAAGACGATGCAGGTATCTTGTTTGGCGTTGAGGGTTGGAAGGACGGCAATACTTATAAATTAAAGCCGCTGCCTCCCAAAACTGAAGAGTCACCTATAGATAACCAGGGCGAACAAGGTGGGGTTGAAAGTCCGACACAACAGCCTGATGAAAGCACTGCTGCTGAAACTGAAACGAAAATTCAAGATGAAAAAAATGTTAAAGAAACGCATAAGAACGGCAATGATGATACAAGCGAGACGGGATCAAATTCAAAGAAGAAAGGCGATAAAAAATGATTATTATAGACGGCAGCAGTATTTTGTACAGATCTTATCACGGTTTGCCGGACTTAGTTAATGAAAAAGGCGAAGGTACAGGTGCCATCGTCGGTTTTATGAATGAATTGCTTAAAGAGAAGAATGATCTTCTAAATGAGAAGATTGTTGTGGTTATGGATAGAGGCGGCAGCTCCAAGCGCAAGGAAATGTATCAAGATTATAAAAATAATCGTCCCGAAATGCCCGACGATCTCCGCCGTCAAGCTCATGTCCTCAAAAAGTTGGTCAATTCTCTCGGAATAGATATAGCCTATGCTCAAGACGGTGCCGAGGGCGACGATGCTATAGGTACGTTGGCTTTAAGTGCCGAGGAGCCCGTCAGAATAGTCACTATGGACGCCGATATGCTCCAGCTCATCAATGACAAAATCAATGTAGAGATTCTCCGAAAAGGCAATCGCGAACTCTATGATACAGCTAGATTTGAGGAAGAATACGGTATTAAGCCCTCACAGTTTGCTGATTTTAAGGGGTTGCGTGGAGATACAAGCGACAATATCCCCGGTGTGAGTGGAATCGGCAATATTACAGCCAAACGCTTGATTCAAACATATGGCAGCATTGACGGGATTTACAAAAATATTGATGATGTTAAGCCATCAAGGGTGAAAGACGCTTTAAAAATTGATAAAGAAACGGCTTATCTGTCTTGGAAACTGGCACAAATTCAGACTGATATTGGACTTGAGTGGTCGAAAGCAATGGAGAATGAGGAAAAGACAAGAGAAATTTGCGATCAAGAAGGTCTCCTCAGTATCAAGTCCCGCCTCTTCGGTAAAGAGGAAATAATTAATCTGCCTGAATATGAAATTTCTGGAAAATATGTATATAAATTGAAAACCGCTCTCAAAGCCGGAGAAAAAGTTGACGGATTAAAGTATGATCTTGAGCTTATGGCATATGTTTTAGATGCTGAACGAGGCGTCAAGAAGTTAGAAGGGCAGCTTGCCGTAAAGGGAAGAATGATAGAAAAAATAGGCGAGCGTCTGGAAAATGAATTGACAGCCGGTCATGAAATGGAACTCTACGAAAAAATTGAATTGCCGCTTGTCAAGGTGCTTGCTGATATGGAGGAGCGCGGCGTCAAGATAAATCTTCAGAGGCTACAGTCCGAGAATGTACTGATGAGCAGGGAACTCGTAAAACTTGAAACTCAAATATACGAGACAGCCGGAAGGACATTTAACCTCAATTCATCGCAGCAGCTTGGAAAAATTCTATTTGAAGTGATGGGTATCGAGCCTATCAAAAAGACCAAAAGCGGTTACTCCACTGATGCGGAAGTGTTGAGACAGCTTGAAAGTCAATATCCTATAGTCGCTCAAATTCTGAGATACCGCCAAATCTTCAAACTCAAGCGCACCTATCTTGACGGACTTGAGAAACAGACAGACGAAAACAGCAGGATTCACACAACATTCAATCAAACGCAGACGGCAACCGGCAGACTTTCCAGCAGCGATCCCAACCTGCAAAATATACCTGTCCGCACGCCTGAAGGCCGCGTGATTCGCTCTCTCTTTGAGGCCGGTGCCGGTTATGATTGCCTTATGAGTGCCGATTACAGTCAAATTGAACTTCGCGTCTTGGCACATCTCTCCGGCGACGAACGTCTGATAGAGTCTTTTAACAATGATGATGACATTCACCGCCGCACCGCTGAGGAAGTTTTCGGTGATGGTGATTTACGCAACCGAGCGAAGGCGATAAATTACGGCATTGTCTACGGTATCAGTGATTACGGGCTTGCAAAGCAGCTTGATATTGGCCGCAAAGAGGCGGGCGAGTATATAGATCAGTACCTTGAAAGATACAGCGGTATCAAGGATTATATGACTCGCTTGATTGAGGAAGGCCGCCGTTTAGGTTATGTTGAAACTATGTATGGTCGCCGCCGTCAGCTACCTGGGCTTGAGAGTAAAAATCCAAACGCCAGGCACCTTGCAGAGCGTCAAGCAATGAACAGTCCTATCCAAGGCAGTGCCGCTGATATAATCAAGCTGGCAATGCTTGCCGTTGAGCGTGAACTTCAAAAAGGCGGTTACAAGAGTCGAATGGTGTTGCAAGTTCATGATGAACTTGTTTTGGAAGTTGTGAACTCAGAAATTGAGGCAGTCACTGAACTTGTAAGAAAAGGTATGGAAGGTGCGGCTCAAATGAAAGTCCCGCTCAAAGCTGATATAAAGTTCGGCAAAAACTGGGCAGAGGCAAAATAAAAAATTACAACACAGAGTAAATATACCCTGTGCTGTCGATATGATTAATGAGTTTAGGACTGACAGCTCCCAAGGCTAAAGCCAAGGGTTCTTGAGTACTAACGACTTCCCTGCAAGGACTGATCTTTCTTTCCTCAAGACTTTCACTACCAATGTCTCCTTTGAGACAATTAGCGGTAGCATTAGGCTACTGTCGGAACCTTATGGAAAAAAAATATATCACAGATATTATAACAAAAGAAAGGAAAAATGCAAGAGCATTTTTGTGCGTTTTCCTCCCAAGGCTAAAGCCTAGGGCTTCCAACGCACTTTTAGGTGATAACATTATGAGTATCTACGATTTCACTGTCAAGACTAACCGCGGCGTGGAAAAATCCCTTGCTGATTATAAGGGCAAGGTTCTCCTCATCGTCAACACCGCAAGCAAATGCGGCTTTACTCCGCAATTTGAGGGTCTTGAAAAACTCTATAAAACCTACAAGGATAAAGGGCTTGAGATTCTCGGCTTTAGGATCCCGGCAGTAATGAAGAAATTCAAACTTTCTGCCGCCTCAACTATGGCGTGACTTTCCAAATTTTTGAGAAAGGTGATGTCCGTGGAGAAACGGCACAGCCGCTCTTCAAATATCTCACCGAGCAGAAAGGTTTCAAGGGTTTTGATAAGGATCACCCGATAGCGGCTAAACTTACAGAAGCCTTGAAGGCAAACTTCCCTGAGTATCTCGAAGGTGACGGTATCAAATGGAACTTCACGAAATTCCTCATTGACCGTGAGGGCAAAGTAGTCGAGCGTTTTGAGCCGACAACCGATCCCGAAAAAATCGCGCCGGAGATTGAAAAACTTTTATAAACCAGCTCAATCTCTTATATCGTTTCCGAGCAAATCATACATAATGGCATTTATAGCGGCGACAGCAATAGGACTGCCGCCCTTTGTGCCTTCAACGGTTATATAAGGTATCTCCGCTTGTTCAGCGAGTGCCTTCTTGGAATCAGCCGCTCCGACAAAGCCGACAGGTATACCAACGATTACCGCCGGCTTTATATTTTTTTCGTTGACGAGACGCAAAACTTCAAATAGAGCGGTTGGAGCGTTGCCAATAGCAACTATTGCACCGTTGAGTGAATTTCCAAAAGTTCTCATTGCCGCCATTGAGCGTGTTATACCCTCATTTTCGGCAAGTTTTTTGACTTCATCATCAGCAATCTTGCAAAAAACCTCACCGCCGAATTTTGCAAGCGTCCGCTTATTTATACCTGTCCGCACCATTTCCACATCAGTATAAATATTGCAGCCGCCCTTGATAGCCGCCTTTGCAGCGGCGATGGCCTGAGGGTGAATTTTTATTATCGGTGCATATTCAACATCACCGGCAGCATGAATCATTCGCGAATAGACTTTGACTTCCTCATTTGTAAGATTTAAATCCTTGAGATAAGGCGCGATAATCTCCATGCTGCGGTTTTCTATTTCCATTGGTTTCTTGATAAAGTCCATAACTATAAGGTATACTCCTCCCAAGTTAGACGATCATTTCATCGCCCTGACCGCGGCTGATGACAATCTCGCCCTTCTCCTCAAGTGTTCTGATGACGTTGACAACCTTCTGCTGTGCCTCTTCAACGTCACGGATCTTGACAGGCCCCATGAACTCAATCTCTTCACGCAGCATATCCGCCGCACGCTTGGACATATTCTTGTAGACTTTCTCGGAGACTTCCGGCGGAGTGGCCTTCATAGCAAGGGAGAGATCCTTGGTATCGACCTCGCGGAGTACCATTTGGAGGGATCTGTCGTCCAGCATGACAATATCCTCGAAGACGAACATGAGACGCTTGATCTCTTCGGCAAGTTCGGGATTGTCGACTTCCAAAGTCTCGATAATGGTTTTCTCTGTTGTACGGTCGACGCGGTTGAGGACTTCGACGATTGCAGGAATACCGCCGGCAGTGGTGAAGTCTTGCGTCATCATTGAGGACAATTTTCTCTCCAAAACTCTTTCCACCTCACGTATAATATCCGGTGAAGTCCTGTCCATCATTGCAACACGCTTCGCCACGTCAGCCTGGACATCAGTTGCAAGTCCGCTCATGACGATTGCCGCCTGATCCGGCTCAAGATAAGCCATAACAAGGGCGATTGTCTGCGGGTGTTCGTTCTGAATGAAGTTGAGGAGCTGCGAAGGATCAGTCTTACGCAGGAAGTCGAAAGGTCTGACCTGCAAACTTGTAGTCAAGCGGTTGATAATATCCATAGCTCTGTCGGAACCCAAGGCACCTTCCAAAACTTTCTGAGCATATTCCAAACCGCCGGTGGAGATATAATCCCTCGCCATTGCCATTTGATAGAATTGTTCCACAGGCACCTGTTTATGGTTAGCAATTTCTAATGTAATGCTTTCAATCTCATCATCGTCCATGTGTTGGAACAATTTTGCAGAATATTCCGGTCCGAGTGCTATGAACAAGATAGCTGCCTTTTCGTGAGCAGTTAATTTTTTGGCGGAATCGCCGTACATATCCATTGAACTGCTTGCTGCTGCGGGCATAACTAATCACTCCTCATTGATAATCTTATATCGTCAAATGTAAACTTTCTTCTAGTTGAAATGTTTACGATTATATTTTTAATCAGTTTTTGGTTTACCCAATTTTTCCGCCAAACGGCGTTTAAGTTCTTGCTGAAATTCCTTAGCACCGCTCTGGAATGTAACTTCTACGCAAATGACATATATGGGTATGCTCCAGCTTGCCCTTGCGACTTCAACGGGAATCTTGACGGCATCTTTTTCGGTGATGACGATTGCCTCGGCTCCTTGTGCATCAGCTTGCTGGAGGACGTCCTGCATTTCAGCCATAGTGTATTCATGGTGATCGGGATAGCGCAGACTCTCAATTATAATAGCCCCCAAATCCTTGAGAGTACGCTCAAATGAGGCGGGATTGCCGATAGCTGAGACCGCCATAACGCGCTTGCCTTTGATATGATTTACATCTACGCCTTCACCGGCAAGATCAATATACCAATCAGCAATGGGAATAAAACAGCGCGGCTGATGGATACTCTCAACGATCTGTGCGTCATCGTTGTACTTGTGGACAGTCTCACGAATGTATTCGCAGGAACCTTCAGCGGCTTGATCGACTTTAGTCATCAGGCAGACATCTGCGCGGCTGATATGTGACATTGACTCTCTGAGTGTGCCGCGCGGCAGCAGATGACCATTACCGAAGACATTGACGGCATCAACGAGGAGAATATCCATATCTCTGACAAGCTGCCAATGCTGATAGCCGTCGTCGAGGATTGCCACCTCTGCACCGAAATGCTCAATAGCATATTGTCCCGTAACTGCCCTCTGAGCACCAATCAACACCGGCACATTAGGCAGATGCTTGGCAAGCATATAGGCCTCATCACCGGCCTCAGCGGCGTCCATATGGAGCTGCTTGCCGTCGGAGACAATACCAACTTCACCATGCCACTTAGCTCGGTAGCCACGGTTGAGAATGACTACACGGTAGCCCATATCTCTAATATCGCGTGCCAGTTTCTGCGCCGTTGGGGTCTTGCCTGTGCCGCCGACAGTTATATTGCCGAGGCTTATAACATAGCAGTTGAGCTTCTGCCGACTGGAAAGCCCAATCTTGTAGGCGAGGAGTTTAATATTGACAAGCTGCTCATAAACCAGCGAGAAGGCGTAGAGAATACCGGCAATGATGTGCATTGTGATACCCTCAACTTCTTTATTCTGGAGCATATGCAGGAAATAAGTTTGCAAGTTCTCAACCTTTTCGGTTGTGCGGACGTGCTTGGCGTTCTCGCGCTCTTCAAATTCAGTCAGCATATTTCGGAGAAGTACTGCGGACTTGCGAGAGGCACCGCGATTTTCCTTTACTATGGCTATAGTCTCACATTCAAGCCTGCGACGCTCTTCAGGATTGTCAAAGAGTTTTGCGGCCTCTATAGCCAGTTCTTCAGGATTGTTGACGGTTACACAGGCGTTGCGATTTTTGAAGAGGGCGTGAGTGTCTTTGAAGTTCTCCATATGATGACCGACGATTATCGCCTTGCCGTGAGCTGCCGGTTCAAGGATATTATGACCGCCGTGAGTGACCAAAGAGCCGCCGACGTAAATGACATCACCGACGCTGTAGACCTTGCCGAGTTCGCCGATTGTGTCAAGTATGATAATATCCTCACCTTTGGACGGCCGCTTTTGAAGTTCCGTCCTCGTTGCAACGGTAAATCCTGCCTTGCTGCAAATATGGACAACTTCCATCGTCCTCAAAAGTTCACGCGGTGCAATGACAAGGCGAGCCTTCGGGTGGTGTTCTCTGATTTTCTTGAAGGCACCGAGTACATAACCCTCCTCACTGCGGTGAGTGCTGCCCGCAAGCAGAATACCGTCAGCCTCTTTCAAGCCTAAATCATTGATGATCTTCTCACGCTCTTCAGGCGTAACGTCCGTGTAAGTCTGATCAAACTTGGTGTTGCCGGTGAGTATAACCAAATCCTTTGGTGCGCCGAGCTCAAGTATATGATCTGCATCAATCGGAGACTGCATAGCGAAAAGTCTGACAGTCCTCAGCATATTTGTCCATATCGAAAACAGATACTTGTATCTCTTGACGCTGTTTTCGGAAATGCGGCCATTGACCATCATAACCGGCACATTGAGCTTGCGTGCAGCGTTGAGGAAATTAGGCCAGAGTTCAGTCTCAACATTCAAAAATACTCTTGGGTGAATACGCCGCAAGACATTAGCAGAGACAAAGGGCAAATCCAGCGGAAAATAGATTATACTGTCCGCGTCCTTGATGATACGATTAGCCATCTCATAGCCGCTCGTCGTAACAACGGACACCAATATGGGGGACTTTGGAAACTCTCTGCGAAATTCCTTAATAAGCGGGCTGGTGGCAACAATTTCACCAACCGATGCGGCGTGTACCCAGATACAATTTTTCTTTGCAACATTGTCAAGGGCGTGCTCAGGAAAAAATCCGAGACTTTGACGAATCCTCTCAGTAAAGCCTCGCTCACGAATAGAGCGTATCATAAATACCGGTATTATAAGAATAACGACAAAAATTGCTGCAATATCATAGAGTAGCTGCATTGCCTCACTCCTAAACTCAATCAAATTAAATATTAGCTATAGTTTATCGTTTCTTGAAGAAAAATGCAACTATTATTTTAGATAATGCTTAATAGGATTTAAATTTTCATTGCAAAGATGATGATTTTAAGGTCGCAGTTTAATCGATCGCCATCATCTTTACTTGTTATTGAGACTTCTTCAACATTCATCAGCCGCTCACTCTTCTCCAATGATTCCAGAAATTTTATCATAGAAAGATAAGTGCCTTCAATTTTGAGATCGATGGGCAATTTGATTAATGTACCGCCTTGTTTATCTCCTTCTGACTTTGCTGCTTCGGATTTCTTTTCTGAATCATCATAAACAGGTTGAATTGTACTTGGTGTCAATGAAATGATTTTGATATTATTTTCCAGTGCCGTCCTTTGCAAAAAATTTATAAATTCACCTTGATTGATATTTTCCGGCAATATTCGGCTTGAGAGTTGAAAACGCTCTTCCAACTTCTCCATATACTCTTCTAAATTTCCATACTTGTTCTTGTAATTTAGTATGTTTGTACTGATTTGAGACAATTTCTGCTCCTCTAAATTTAGTTGCAGTATCTTTTGCTGAGTATATTTATGAGCAAATATCCAAAATAGAAATGTAAAAATGACACAAAAAAATAATGAGACGATCACGGTTCTCGCGGTAAACTGCAATGTACTCACTCCAAAAAATTATTCAACGGCAACCAGAAGGTCTTCAACATAAGTCGGCAGGGCAAAGGCAGCACGGTGTAATCGGACATTGTAGTAGCGCGTTTGTATATTTAGTGCCTTCCAAGCCTCAAAGTCAACACCGCGGAAGGGGTGGTATTTCTTCGAGGCAAAGCCAAAAAGCCAGTGACCTGAAGGGTAAGTCGGAATATGAAGCTGATAGCAGCGGCTGATGGGGAATGATGATACTATACGCTTGTGTGCCCTCTGCATTGCAATCGCGTCCTTAGAGTAGAAGGGATTTTCGTGCTGATTGACCATAATGCCGTCCTCATGAAGGGCGTTGAAACAGTTGCCGTAGAACTCTTTAGTAAAGAGCCCTTCACCTGGGCCGAAGGGATCGGTTGAATCGACAATGATTAAATCATAGGCGTCAGCACAGTGGCGGATAAATTTCAGCCCGTCCTCAATGTGAATTTTTACTTTAGGATTATCAAGGCAAGCTGCCGTCTGCTGAAGGAACTTTTTGCAAGCGCGGACGACAACCTCATCAATCTCAACCAGATCAACGCTCTCAATTCTGTCATATTTCAGCAGCTCACGAACAGTGCCGCCATCGCCGCCGCCTATCAACAACACCTTGCGGATATTGGGATTGACGCACATCGGCACATGAGTGATCATTTCGTGGTAGATGAACTCGTCCTTCTCCGTCAGCATCATACAGCCGTCAAGTATCAGAAATCGCCCGAACTCTTTCGACTCAAATATATCGACACGCTGGAACTCGCTCTGTTCACTGAATAGCTGTTTGTCCACCTTTATTGACAGCTTTACATTTGGCGTGTGCATTTCTGAAAACCACAATTCCATAGATTGAAAACTTATTACACCTTTATGCGACTTTTGAGCTTCTCGAAGGTCTTTTCTCCTATCCCGCGAACATTTTGTATGTCCTCAATGTTTTTGAAAGCTCCGTTGTTTTGACGGTACTCTATGATTCTTTCAGCCATCTTCGGGCCTATTCCATTGAGCGTTTGCAATTCCTCTGAAGTGGCGGTGTTGATATTGACTATACCACCGCTGTTGCTATTTTTGCCGCTCTCAATGTTAGCAGCATTGACGTTACTTTGAGCGGTGCTGCTGTCATTTGATTGATTATGCACAGTCTGCTCAACAATTTTTTCAGGTATGCGAATGTGTTGACCGTCGCTGATTGTCTCCGCAAGATTGATATTATCAACATCTGCAGTGGGAAGAAGTCCGCCGCAAGTCTCAATCGCATCGGCAACCCTCAAAGTCTTATCCTCGACAAGTTCAACCATACCGGGCTTATTGACGCCGCCGGTGACATAGACGAAGATAGTTTTACCTTCGACAACGCCGGTATCATCTTCATCAGTGGTCTGCTCCTCATTCCTAACGACCTCGCTTGACTGAGCAACTTCCTCATTTGTAGAGCTGCCATAGATAGTGCCGCCGATCACAGCCACGGCAATGAACAACAGAGCAACCAAAGATTTTTTGTACATAGGCATAATATTACCTCGATTATCAGAAGTGACTTTCCAACCGCTGAACGGCAAGCTGCTCGAATTTGCCGGTGCCGTAATTGACATAAGGTTTTATAGATATACCGCCGCGTACGCTGAAATCACCAATAACCTCAAGATAACGCGGTTCAAGAAGTTTTATCAGATCATCGGCAATGATATTGACTACATCTTCGTGAAATGTGCCGTAATTCCTGAAACTCGTCAGATAGAGCTTGAGACTCTTGCTCTCGACGAGTTTTTTATCGGGAATGTAATTTATCTTGATTGTCGCAAAGTCCGGCTGGTGAGTTATTGGACAGACGCAGGTGAACTCATCACTGATAAGCTGGACAAAGTAATCACGATCGGAATTTTTGTTGTTTATCATTTCCAAAACTTCCGGCTTGTAGTTGTAGACGTAATTTGTCTCATTTCCTAAATTTTTGAGATTATTTGACATTTTGACGCTCCTTGTAATTACATATTTATGAGTATCTTTAACATATCCGCAGGAGTAACCGCCGAAATTGCAGACAGCTCAAAATCTTTGATGTTGTTTGTAACAATGTAATCTGCATTGACTGCAAGAGCACATTTCTCTTGCAAACAGTCCTCAAAATCACGAAAATCCTCGTTTTTTATTGCATCAATTACTGAATTATGCGGTGCGCCTGTTACTGTGAGAAAATCTGTAATTTCCAACAAAAGTGCTCTGCGTTTTTGAGGATTATAATTTTTTCTTGCTACATACCAGATAGTTGACAGACTGTGAAATGCTAAATAACCTTTTACAATTTTGTTTTGGCAAGCAGAAATAACACGAACCGAATTGCTGAATTGTGGTTGACGCACCAAAACATAATCGATAACAACGTTTGTATCAATCAACAATACCATATTTTTCATCGAGAGCCTCCGCATATTCCTTTTTCCAATCTGTATCTGCCGGAAAATAAACATTATTGCTTTCTACCAATTTTTGCAAGCGAGCGAACGCTGCCGCCTTTTTGGGGTCGACCCCGCCGTTAGAATGAAGGAATCTTTGAAATTCCTCTTCGCTAATATCACTTTTTTCATACGTTGGTGCGGGTTCCTCCTCTTTTTTGAATTTTATTCCACGCAGATATGTCACAATCTCAGATAAGCACTCGCCAGGAATTTCATTGACGATTTTAATCGCCTCTTGACGTAAAGTAAGCACATTAACTCCCCCTCAATGTCGTGAATTAATATTAATTTTCATCTAACAATCGGATGCGGCGGATTCTTCATAATGTATCGGATATTCATTTATCATATTTTTTTCATCATTATCTTCAGCGAGGTAAGGCGTCAGGAATTTTTCCTCGAATGTTGAAACGGGCTCAGGGTGCCCGAAGAGATAGCCTTGGATTACATCAGCGTGACATTGATTCTTTAGCAATTCGTATTCCGCGATCTCTTCAACGCCCTCAATGCAAGCCTTGATACCGATCGAATGGCAGAGCATTATGGTATAATGCACAAGTTTGCAGTCAAATTCAGACTCAAGGATATTCTCGACGAAGGCACGGTCAATCTTCACCACATCACAATTCAAATATTTAAGCGAGGCAAGAGAGGAATTACCTGTACCAAAATCGTCAATGGCAATCCATATTCCGTGACGCCTGAAATCTTCAAACTGCTGATTTACAAAAGTCCAGTCAGAGACTATCTTGCTCTCTGTCAATTCAAGAATGATTGCTGATTCCGGCACGCCGTGACGCTTTAGACAATCGACCACAAATTCCCTAAAACTCAAATCTTTGAGTTGTTCATAACTCACATTTATGCTCATCTTGAAGTTGGGAATGATTTTACGCCACTTTTTGGCAATTTTCAAAGCCTCTTCGATTATCCAGCGACCAACCGGCAGAATCAATTTTGTCTCTTCGAGGATAGGCACAAATTCCGTCGGCGAGACCATCTTCCCGCGTGGGTTGTGCCACCTTAACAAGGCCTCTGCTCCGACGATTCGGCGGCTGTTGGTTGAGACTTGCGGCTGAAAGTACAATTCAAACTCATTAAAGCCCGTCTCAACACTCTTTCTGAGATATTCACGCATATATATCGAACGAATCCAGCGGTTGTACTGCTCCTTGGTGAATATTACATTGCGATTCTTGCCCTCACGCTTGGCAAGAGCCATTGCCGCCTCAGCGTGCTTGTGCAAGACGAGGTATTCACGCCCCGCCTGAGGATAGAAGGCCGTGCCGGAGGAGATTGTGCAGTAAAATGAACGCCCGTTAATGATTTTCGGATTCAGCAGGGCTTTTTGAATATTTACAAACAGAGCCTCAACGTCTGACTCACCGGCACCGGGCAAGACGACGGCAAAGGTGTCACCGTCCAGCTTGAAGAGCTTGAGGCTGTAGGGCAGGAAGGCGGAGACGGTGTCGGCAACGTGTTTGAGGATTATATCACCAACGGCGCGGTTGTGAGCCTCGTTGATGATTTTAAAGTTATCCAGACCGAACAGGAAGACAGCACCGTCAATGTTGTTTTCGCGGCAATTTGTCAAGGCATTTTTGACTTCTTGCTCGAATTGATATTTATTCAAGAGACCTGTGACTTCGTCGGCATCATTCTGAGCCGCCATCTTCGTCATCACACCGACAAAGATGATAGCCTGTCCGCTGCTGTCGCAGCCAAGCCGTGCCCGCGTGCGTATCCAGATATAGTCGCCCTTGCGATTCCTGATTCTGTTTTCGGCGACAAACTCAGGCGGGTCGTGATTGAGCATTGTATTCTCAAAGTTGATTATATAATCCGGCTGCTCTTCTTTGTGAATTAAAGGGAACCAATATTCACTGATATTATTTATCACCTCGCCGGGGAGATTGAAGTCAGCGGCGAAGTTAGGCGTTACAAGAGCCGTGCGGGTTTTCAAGTCGACGATGAACATATAGCTGTCTGTGACGGTTTTCAGCACATCAAACAGGAATTTAAAACGATTGAGCGTTGGTGTAAGAGTTATGCGTGAAGTCTTTTTCATACGATCACCAGTGATTCTTTCTGCCAATTTGCTGCATTTATTACTAATTTTAACTTCAAATATATGTTTCGTCAAGGTATAATATCATTCTTTTAGGTTTTAGTTCAATCTTTGGCGAGAACGCCGCGGAAGTAGTGGCCGCGTGTGAAGTCGAGGTTTTCGGGCTCGTTGATGATGTCACCTTGCAAGGCACGGCGGTAGTTTTTGACAGTGTTTTCAAGTTCCGAGACAGGCATTGCCCTGCCGTCAATCCTGATTTTGCTGATACCTGCCTTTTTGAAGTCTGCAGCATACGGCAGCATTGAGAGCGGCTTGGAATTGAGTATATGCATTCGGCAGAATTGGTCTGTGAAGAGGGGGAAGAGTGTCGATTTACGGTCACGAAGGAAGAAGTGTTGACGCTTGCAGGGCTGGCTGCATTTGTGCTCGCCGACACCGCCGAGAAAGCTGCCCATAGTGCAGTATGAGGAGATCATCAACTCCGTGCGGCCGTGGACAATGCACTCAACAGGCAGGGGGGAGGTCTTGGCGAGGGCTTTAACCTGATCGAAGGTCAGCTCCGGCGACAGGGTGACACCGGCGACGTTGAGGGCTTTCAGATATTTGATAGTCGCTGCGTTGAAGGTTATCAGTGAATAGTCGGTGTAAATCGGCAGAGGGGTCAAGCGGGCGGCGAGGTGGAGAGTGGCGATATTGTGAATGTAGACGCCGTCAGATTCATCAACGGAAGTCAGAATCGCCTCAAGGGCGTGCTGTTCGGCATTGCGGACAATAATGCGAGGGGTGGCAATGTAAATCTTCACGCCGGCAAGGTGAGCGGTCTCTATGGCTTGTTGATAGGCCGCGGGCGTCAGAGCTTGGTGCCTGTAGGAATCACCGCCGAAGAGTATGGCATCAGCACCGGCGGCGATTGCCGTCCTCAACATCTCCAACATATCAACGTGGACGGTCAATGCGGTATTTTTGGCAATAGCAATGTACGGCGTCAAATCAACCTCGCCGAGATTTTTATTATATTTTGGAGAGGATCGCCTGTTCCTCATTCTATCAATCAGAACGCCCTCAAGCTGCTTGGTTGCCCTTCGGCGGGCATCATTAATCACGCTGACGGGAACCATAACATCATAGTCAATATAAGCCCCCAGGCTCATCAAGTCGAAAGCGGTGTCGCCCAGACGGCTGACTTGCTTGGCCACAATGCTCATATCCGTCGGTCGATTCTTGGCAGTCTCAACGATGTAGTCAGTCTCCACCTCAATGTAGTCCCAATTACCGTCATCAAGGGTT
>CAJODU010000118.1 GCA_905233325.1 uncultured Selenomonadaceae bacterium | reverse complement strand
AATTATTATACAACTTTTTTCAATAAAGTCAATACCTTTTTCATGGAATTTCACGGGCGTTTCACAAATTTGAGAATTGGTCAAATTTTGATAAATTTTCATCTCTACTATAACTTTTACTTTGAAATTTATCTATTTCTATGATTAAAAATTATATTTTTATAGCATAGATATATGATAATTGTTATATTGCAATGTTATTGTAAGTAAAAAGTGATATAAAAAAACAGTTTATGAAATGCCCGTGTGTGGCTTTAGTGACAATGTTGACAAATACAAACTAAAGTAGTAAAATCAATCAACGTAAATATAGGAAAATTTTTAGTAAAAAGGGTGATTTCATGTCAAAAGAGACTTTGGAATTTCAAGCAGAGACTAAGCGACTTTTAGATTTGGTTATCAATTCTATCTACACCAACAAGGAGATTTTTTTGAGGGAACTTATCTCTAACGCCTCAGATGCGATTGATAAACTGCATTTTGAATCTTTGACTAACCAAGATATTTTAGAGGGCAATTCTGATTATGAGATTTTTATCCTTCCTGACGCCGACTCAAAGACTATCACCATCAGCGACAACGGTATCGGCATGACACGCGAAGAAGTTATCAGCAATATTGGAACTATTGCCAAGTCCGGCACTAAGGCATTTTTGGAGCAGTTAAAGGACAGCGGCGAATCTAATGAAGAATTGATCGGGCAATTCGGTGTAGGTTTCTATTCTGCTTTCATCGTTGCAGATAAAGTTACCTTAATCACTCGCAAGGCAGGGCAGCAATCCGCCGTCAAGTGGGAATCTGCCGGCACAGGTGATTTTACAATCGAAGAATGTGAAAAGGAATCACGCGGCACGACCATCACTCTGCAGCTCAAGAAAGACTTCACCGAGGGCGAGGACAATTTCACTGATACATACGCTATTGAACGCCTCATTAAGAAATATTCCGACTATATCCGCTATCCGATTAAGATGAATTTTGAGGTTACCGACAAGGACGACAAGGACAAGAAGACGATTGAAGTCCGTACTGTCAACTCTATGCAGCCGCTCTGGACAAAGAACAAGAACGACATCAAGCAGGAAGAATACAACGAATTTTTCAAGCAGCAGTTCCATGAGTGGGAGGAGCCGCTTGAGGTCTACCACACTAAGGCAGAAGGCACAGTTGAATATACCGCTCTGCTTTGTATTCCGAAAAAGGCGTCCGTTGACTTGTACTATTCCAACTACGAGCCGGGTTTGCAGCTCTATTCCCGCCATGTATTCATTATGGACAAGTGCAAGGATTTCCTGCCGGATTATATGCGCTTTATGAAGGGCTTGGTTGATTCTCCTGATTTACCGCTCAACATCTCGCGTGA
This sequence comes from uncultured Selenomonadaceae bacterium, assembly GCA_905233325.1. Taxonomy (GTDB): domain Bacteria; phylum Bacillota; class Negativicutes; order Selenomonadales; family Selenomonadaceae; genus Quinella. Next base: position 3,317 of record CAJODU010000118.1, on the reverse strand, counting down.
GATTTTGCAGCAGAGTCGTGAAGTCAAAAAAATTGGCAAGGCATTGGAAAAAAATATATTGAAACAGTTGACGAAACTTTTGCAAAATGATCGTCCGAAGTATGAGCAATTCTGGCACGAGTATGGCAAGTCCTTCAAGATTGGAATTTATAATGATATTTACACCAGGAGCGTCGCCGACGATCTCAAAGACCTGCTTATATTCCAAACTTCAAGCGAAGGCAAGTTCTCAACGCTTTCTGAGTATGTCACGCGAATGAAACCTGATCAAGATAAGATTTACTACGCCGCTGCCAAAGATACTGCAACTATCGAGAAACTGCCACAGATGGAACTTTTGAAGGATCGCGGCATTGAGGTTGTCTATCTGCTTGATCCTGTTGATGAGTTTACTCTTGAGGCACTCCACGAGTATGATGGCAAGCACTTCCAGTCAATCAGCCGTGAGGACTTCAAACTTGATGATGAGCAGTCCAAGGCCGAACAGAAACAGGTTGAAGACCTCACAAAGGACAATGAGACTATTCTCAAAGATGTCAAAGAGACTCTCAAGGATAAAGTCACAGATGTCCGTCTCACTTCGCAGCTCAAGAGTGGTGCTGTCTGCCTTGTTACCGGTGCCGCTGGTCCGTCTCTGTCAATGGAAAAGACCTTTGAGGCTATGAATAATCCATTTTTTAAAGCCTCAAAGATTTTGGAGATTAACCCCAACCACCCGCTTTTTGGCAAACTAAAAGAAGTCCACGGTACAGATAAATTTGCGGACTTCTGCGATTTGATGTACTGTCAAGCTCTGCTGATTGAAGGTATATTGCCTGATAATCACGTTGAACTTGCAAATAAGATTGCCGATCTCATGACAAAATAAGCCTCCATTCTTAATTGACAATGTGAAGGGATTGTTACGTTTGAATAAAAAGATTATTGCTGTCGATGGTCCTGCAGGTGCCGGCAAGAGTACTGTCTCCAAGCTGGTCGCTCAAAAATTAAACTACACTTATATTGACACCGGTGCAATGTACAGAGCCGTTGCTCTTAAAGTTATCGGTCTGAATAAACCTGTGACGGAAGAATTGATCGTTGACGTGGCAAGGGATATTGATATTGATCTGCGTTACGAGGACGGTATCACCAAGGTTTTCGTTGATGGTGAGGAAGTGACCGGCAAAATCCGCACGCCGGAAGTCAGCAAGGCCGCCTCTGATGTTGCCAAGAGTGGTTTTGTTCGTGAAAGGTTGACGGAACTTCAGCGCAAAATGGCAACTCGCGGAGGCGTGATAATGGACGGACGCGACATTGGCACTCACGTCCTGCCTAATGCTGATCTTAAAATTTATTTAACTGCCTCCGTTGAGGAGCGTGCCAAACGCCGCTGTGACGAACTCAAGGCTAAAGGTTTTGAGGCAAATATTGAGGATATAGCAAAAGACATTCAAGCTCGTGACAAACAGGATATGGAAAGGGAGATCGCTCCTCTCAAGCAGGCAGAAGACGCCATTCTCCTCGACACCACAGGAATGAGCATTGACGAAGTTGTGAATGCAATTTTAAAGTTTTACTCTAAAATATTTGAAACTTCTACCGGCGAAGTTGTTGGCGGTATGATCGCTGACGCAATATTAGATACAGTTACCAGAGCCGTATTTTGACCTAAAGGTGCGAAGATGTTCTATTCTATAGTGAAAACCATCTGCAAATTCATATTTACAGTGATATTCAAGACAAGAGTGACAGGTATTGAGAATGTGCCGACTGAAGGAGCGGTGATAGTTGCGGCTAATCACTTGAGCAACTGGGATCCGCCCTTCCTAGGCACTTTCCTCCCTCGTGAAATCAGTTATATGGCAAAAGAGGAACTCTTCAAAAATCCTATCTTTGCAGCTGCGATAAAATCACTGCACGCCTTTTCAGTCAAACGCGGCACTGCCGACAAGACTGCCATTAAGCATGCCATCAAACTTCTCAAGGAGGGACAATGTCTCGGTATTTTCCCCGAAGGTACTCGCAGCAAGACAGGTGAACTCGGAAAAGCTGAGGCGGGTATTGGGCTTATCACTGCTATGGCAAAGGCTCCCGTTATTCCGGCAGCTATAATCAACACCAACAAAATCTTCGGTGAGAAGATGTTCCCTACCATCGGCTTAGTCTATGGCAAGCCCATGTATTTCACCGGTAGCATTAAGGACAAAGAGGCTCTGGCTGATTTTTCGCAAGCGATTATGACAGAAATAAAAGCCCTGAAGGACAGCTACAAAGTGATGAATTGAGGTATTTATGTTATTAAGTGATTTTGATTATGAATTGCCTGAAGAATTGATTGCACAGACACCCATAGAACCGCGCAACGCCTCCAGGCTGATGGTGCTTGATCCACTCAATGAGACAATCGAGCATCATCATTTTTTTGAGTTGAAGAATTTTTTGACTGCGGGTGATACTCTGATATTCAACGATACCCGTGTCATACCTGCGCGATTGATAGGACACCGTGAGACCGGCGGCAAGGTTGAAGTCTTCCTTCTGCACAGAATTGACGGCAACCGCTGGGAGACCCTCGTCAAGCCTGGCAGGAAGGCACAGATTGACAACAAAATCATCTTCAGTGAGGAATTGTACTGCAAAGTTATCGGTCATACTGATTTTGGCGGTCGTGTTGTTGAGTTCTGCTACGAAGGTATCTTTGAAGAAATTCTCGATCGTCTTGGTGAGACGCCGCTGCCGCCTTATATCCATGAGAAATTAGAGGACACCGAACGCTATCAGACAGTCTACAACCGCGAGAGAGGCTCTGCCGCTGCTCCGACTGCCGGTCTGCACTTCACTAAGGAGCAGATGACTGATCTCAAGAGTTCAGGCATTAACCTCGGTTTCGTGACGCTCCATGTCGGGCTTGGTACATTCAGACCCGTCAACGTCGATAACATTGAGGATCACGTCATGCACGAAGAATACTTCTCCATACCTCAAGAGACGGTTGACTTGATTCGTCGAACTAAGGAGAATCACAAGCGGGTTATTGCTGTCGGCACCACTTCAATCAGGACACTTGAATCGGCGGTGATTAATGGTGAATTGACTGCCATGAGCGGTGCGACAAATATTTTCATCTACCCCGGCTATGAGTTCAAAGTCATCGACGCGATTATAACCAACTTCCACCTGCCCAAGTCCACGCTGATTATGTTGATCAGTGCCTTCGGAGGGCGTGAATTTGTTCTTCGTGCTTACAAGGAGGCCGTCAAAGAGCGTTACCGTTTCTTTTCCTTTGGTGATGCGATGTTTTTAATCCGTCACTAAATTATTTGACAAATTACAAT
>CAJODU010000117.1 GCA_905233325.1 uncultured Selenomonadaceae bacterium | reverse complement strand
CCATTTCTATTTTATGCTCACTTAGCTCAGTTGGTAGAGCATCTCCGTCACATGGAGGGGGTCGGGGGTTCAAGTCCCTCAGTGAGCACCAAATTTTAGGGAACTATGAATATATTATGCGAGAGCATTGAACATAAAATAACACACCGTCCATCGTTTAAAGACGGTGTTTTTATTGTTAATTCTATAAAGATAGGAGTGGCTAAATTGACAGCGAGAATATTGGAAGGCAAAGTATTTGCCGCACAGATTAAAGAAGAGGCAGCGAATGGCGTTGCAGCTTTAAAATCAGAATTTGGAATAACGCCTTCATTGGCGGTGGTGATTGTAGGAGATAATCCTGCCTCTAAAGTCTATGTCCGCAACAAGCACAAGACTTGTGAGGAACTGGGTATCAATTCCATTGTCGTTGAAATGCCCGAAACTTCAACCAAGGACGAATTGATAGCGAAGATTGACGAACTCAATAACGACAGGACAATCAACGGAATACTTGTCCAACTTCCTCTGCCTGCGGCTATCAAGTCTCATGAGGAGGAGATACTCAATCGAATTGATCCGCTTAAAGATGTGGACGGATTCCACCCTTACAATGTCGGCAAACTCGTAACGGGCGATCCGGCTTTGGTGCCATGTACACCCGCGGGCTGTCTGAAGATGCTTGATTTGGCAGGAATTGAGATCGACGGCAAGAGAGCGGTCATTATCGGACGTTCCAACATTGTCGGCAAGCCTATGCTGCACCTTCTCATGAGTCGCCACGCTACAGTCACGGTCTGCCATTCACACACTCACGACCTTCCTGCCGTCACACGCGAGGCAGATATACTTGTCGCGGCTATGGGTAAGCCGAAGTTTGTGACTGCAGATATGGTTAAATCCGGTGCAGTGGTCATTGATGTCGGTATCAATCGCATTGCACCGAAAAAGCTGGTTGGTGACGTCGATTTTGAGGCTGTCAGTGAGGTTGCAAGTGCGATTACTCCCGTACCCGGCGGCGTGGGTCTTCTGACGGTTGCGATGTTAATGCAGAATGTCATCAAGGCAACTCGTCTGCAGGTGCAAAGATGAGCAATATAGCTTGCAAAGTTCAGAATTTACGATTGATTGACAGTACATTCAACGTGCAGAATAGAGAGGCAAACGTCAATCCTGCATTCTTAGATTTTGATTGCTCGTCAATAGAGACTCCGGCGTATGTAATATCGGAAACCTTACTGCAACGCAACTTGGAGATACTTGCAAGTGTACAGAAAGAGACGGGTGCGAAGATTCTGCTGGCTCAAAAGTGTTTCTCAATGTTTTACTTCTATCCTCTGATTGAAAAATATCTTTGCGGTACGGCGGCCTCAGGTTTATTTGAGGCACGGCTGGCTCATGAGCACTTCCACGGCGAGAATCACGTCTACAGTCCGGCTTACAAGGCTAAGGATATGCAGGAACTCTCTAAAATCTGCGAGCACGTTATATTTAATTCTTTCAACCAAGTGGAGAAGTTTGCTCCTATGGTGAAGGCACATCATCATCAAGTCGGATTGAGAATTAATCCCGAACATTCAACGCAGACGCACGCGATTTACGATCCCTGCTCACCGACCTCAAGGCTTGGCGTTCGTCTCGCTGAGTTTAAAGAGATTGCCGAGACACGACCCGACCTCATTAATCAGATTGACGGGCTGCATATGCACACCCTCTGTGAGCAGGATTCCGACGCTCTCGAAGAGACTGTCAATGTACTTGTTGCCAACTTTGGGAAGTGGCTGAAAAAATTCAAGTGGCTAAATCTGGGCGGTGGTCATCATATAACTCGTGACGGTTATGATATTGAGAGACTTAAACGCTGCATTAATCAATTACAAACTCAATATAAATTGCAGATATATCTTGAGCCGGGTGAGGCGGTTGCCATGAACGCCGGTTTCTTGGTGTCGACAGTCCTCGAAGTCCACAAGCCTATCAATGGTATCAGTAATGTGATAGTTGACGCGAGTGCCGCCTGTCACATGCCGGACGTTATCGAAATGCCATATCGTCCCGATGTTATTGGTGACAAGCTAAACGGCAAATATAAATACCGACTTGGCAGTATGACTTGCCTTGCCGGTGATGTGATTGGTACTTATGCCTTTGATATGCCGCTCAACGAAGGCGATCATATAATATTTACGGATATGGCGATCTACACTATGGTCAAAAATAATACCTTCAACGGTATGCCGCTGCCGAATATAATCATCATTGATGCAGAGGGCAATCTGAAGACCGTTCGAGAGTTTGGTTATGATGATTTCAAGTCTCGCCTTTAACATAATTAATCTTTATTTTTAGACTCCCATTCTTGCCCAAAATTCATCATGAGGATAACTGATTGGATTTGCTCTGTAGGCTGCCATTGCTTTGTCTGCTGCTCTGATGTCCTCTTCGTCTTCGAGCCTTTCAAGCAATGCACGACGAATGAACTCAGAGACACTAATATCCTTTTCTGCTGCAAAATCTTCCATTCTCTCGTAAGCCTTATCGTTGATTTCAAACAAAACTTTCATTTTTTTCAATCCTCCTATCTAAGACTTAAAATTATATCATTCAGTATCTATTTTTGCAACTCCCATAATTTCAAAATTAATCATTGAACTTTAACCTTCTGCTCATAATACCACGCCCAGCCGATCAACACAACCGCAAATATTACTACAATAATTATTCTTGTCGGATCCTCTTCCTGCAGGATTGTATCATGTCCGATTATTGCCTCAATTCCGGTTGATGGAAATTTACCTATTAATGATGAGATGAAATAATCCCTCAAACTCAGTGAAGAGAGTGCACCGACGGCGTTGAGCAGTGCTGATGGAATATAAGGCACCATTCTGGCGATCAGCATTACAATAAACCCTTTCTCACCGCTGTATTGATCCATTCTGCTCAAAAATTTGCTCTTGCTGATGATTTTCTCTGCTTGTTCTCGGAAGAAAAATCTCAGCAGCAGGAAACTGATCGTCACGCCGACCGTCTCCGCCACAACTGAAATTACAATTCCCCAAAATATACCAAATATTAAAGTATTCGCCGTTGAGAAGATGATTGCCGGCGGAAAACCGAGGGCATTGACGAAGAGCGTCAGCAAGAATGCAAAGACTACAGCCAGCGATCCATAGCCGCGTATATATTCCGCCGTCTCGACTATATCGCCGTGAGACAGCAGCTCCGCCACTTCAGGAATAAATCCGGGTGCCGCAATATGTATTACCAAGAACAGCAGTACGATTAAAAGTGCTGCTATTATTTTGACTTTCTTCATCGAATCAAGCTCCAATCTTAATCTGGATTTTATAATATATCATTGCAAAAGGCTTGTCAATACGATATTTAACGCCTCAAAACAATTTTTGATAAAATTTAGATGAAATTTTTATGAAAAATTTTAAAAAAATGTAAAAAAACACTTGCATTTTGAAAAAATTTGTGATATTATACTCGCGGCTCAGGAAAGTAGGCAGAATTGCTGAGGAAACATGGACACTCATGCTGATACTTCTCCGAAATCCTAAGCAAATAAAAATTTATTTTATGCTTAACTTCTTAAGGAGGAGTTTATCATGAAAAAATCAGTAGTATCTGCATTGACAACAGCTCTCGTGGTTGGTGCAGCTTCCACCACATTTGCGGCAGCAAATCCGTTCAGCGATGTTCCTGCCGGTCACTGGGCTTATGATGCAGTTACCCAACTCGCAGCCGATGGTATCGTCGAAGGTTATGGCGACGGCACTTATCTCGGTAACCGCAACATCACCCGTTATGAAATGGCTCAGATGGTTGCAAAAGCAATGGCAAAGGGCGGCAACGTCAGCGGTGCTGACAAGGCAGCTCTTGACAAACTCCAGCAAGAATTTGCTGAAGAACTCAACAACCTCGGTGTTCGCGTAAGCAACCTCGAAAAGTATGCCGACAAAGTTATCTGGCAGGGCAAGATTGAGTACACCTACAAGAGTGCTCGTACTGATAACTACACCAACGGTGTTAAAGAAGGTCAGAAAAAAGTCAATATGGACGATTGGATCTTCCGTTTTGAGCCAATCGCAGAAGTCAACAAGCATTGGACACTCCGTGCTCGTATTGATGCTCATGCTGACCTTAGCCATGACAGTGCCAACAGTTTCTCTTTGGAGCGTGGCTGGGCACAAGGTAATTATGACAACTTCCAAGTAAAAGTTGGTCGTCAGCCTCTCTACACAAATGAAGATGGTATCGTTTGGGATACTGAATACACCGGTGGTGAGGTAACATTTGGTAACCTCTTGAAAGCTACCGTTTATGCTGGTCGTCTTGGTGCCAGTAAAGTCGGCGGTTCTGTAAGAAATGCCGGTTCTTGGAACGGAAGAGAAGATGGCGTCAGTGCACATGCAAGATGGGGTGCAGCTGCCGGTTCACAAGGACTTTGGTCTGAAAGCGGTCTCCGTAACGATCCTGCCAGTTTCCAAGCTATCAACCTTCAGTATATGCCTAAAGAGCATGGTCTCTTCGGCGGTGCTGCTTACTATCATCTTAAAGATGATGACTTCAAGAGTGCTTACTATGCAAAAGGTGCTAAAGAAGACGAGGCCGGTATCTGGTCAGTAAACGCCGGTTACAAGTTCAGCAAGAAAGCTCAACTCTGGGGTGCATATGCTGACAACACCAAGGCTGA
>CAJODU010000116.1 GCA_905233325.1 uncultured Selenomonadaceae bacterium | reverse complement strand
AGTTCGGCATATCTATTCGCGCAGATTGCCGTGCGCGGCGCGGTCTCGTGGGCGTATTATTTCGACGCCTATGCTCTGCCCCTGACTGTTTCCAGCCTTCGGTTCTGGTTATCTCAAAGAGACTTTCCAGCTTAATACCGCGCTCATAATCCATAATCTTCACACGGCTTGATTATGGACGGCTATCATTAACCTGTGATTCTTCTGAGCCTTTCAAACTTGATACCATCATCAGCTTCACGTCTGCCACACTTCGGACATACATTGTCAATCAAACCCGTAAAGCCACATACAGGGTCACGGTCAACTGGGTGATTGATACTGAAATATCCCATATCAGCGTCGTGCATTGCTCTGACAACTTGCTCAAAAGCTGTAGGGTTCTTAGCAGGGTCGCCGTCCATTTCGATATATGCGATATGACCAGCATTGCAGAGTGCGTGATAAGGTGCCTCAATCCTTATCTTGTCAAATGCTCGTATGTGATAATACACAGGTACATGATTGGAGTTTGTCATATAATCACGGTCGGTGACGCCTTGCACGATACCAAATTTCTTACGATTTGCACGTTGGAATGTTCCTGCGGTCGATTCGGCAGGTGTTGCAAAGGTTGACCAATTCATATGCTCTGCTTCAGTGTACTCGTCAGTGCGCTTTCTCAAATACCCAATAATCTTCAGCCCTAATTCTTGTGCTTCTTCACTTTCTCCGTGATGTTTGCCAGTTAATGCAACAAGGCACTCAGCAAGTCCACAAAATCCGATTGAATAACTGGCGTGTTTTAGCACATCTTTTATGCTGTCATCAGGCTTGAGTTTATCACTATCAAGCCAAACTCCCTGCCCCATTAAGAACGGGAAATTATAAGCCTTCTTTTGTTCAATCGTCTTTAAGCGTAGTAACAAATAATCGTGACTAAGCTGAATGTAATGCTCAAACAGCTTGAAGAACTCAATAACGTCGCCTTTAGCTTCAAGTGCCAACATCGGCAAATTGATTGTCACGAATGAGAAATTGCCACGACTGCCTGATTGCTCTGCACCATTGACATTACTCATAACCCTTGTCCTACAGCCCATGCAAGCAAAATAGCTGTTATAATCGCCTTCTCGGTAGTATTGCAAATTGTATGGTGCGTCAATATTGGCAAAATTCGGGTACAACCGTTTTGCACTCACTCTGCAAGCCTGACGGAATAAATCATAATTCGGGTCATTCACATTATAATTCACACCGCTTTTAAGCTGAAATACGCTAATCGGGAATATAGGCGTTTCACCATTTCCAAGTCCTGCGTCAATCGCATTTAGCACTTCCCTGATAACCAATCTACCTTCAGGGCTGGTGTCCATACCATAATTGATTGAACTGAATGGCACCTGCGCTCCTGCACGGCTATGCAGCGTGTTGAAATTGTGAATTAGTGCCTCCATAGCCTGATGAGTTTCTTCTTCAACGTCTTGGCAGGATTGAGCATAAATTTTTGATGACAACCAAGTATCTTGCAAAACGCTGTTAAGCGTGTCTACTGTCGCTGAATTGCCGTAACCACAAGGTGATTTTTCAATCACTTCTTTAATTTTTGCAAATACTGTTTGGTCGTAGCGTTCTGTATAGGCTACAGCTTTTTTCAATTCACTAAGAATCGCTTTTTTGAAAGATTTCCTCACACCTTCTGCCATAGCATAGTCAAAAGCATTGATTGATTGCCCTCCCAAGTACCTCTAAGGTACTCCGACTATATCTCCATCTCTGTTTTCCATGCAGAGACGCCGCATTTTCGAGTTTCGTATCAATAAAAACCCTACACTACTCGATTACTTCCGATTAATCTGGTGATATTACTTCCAGAAACTTTAAGCGTTCGGTACTCTTTCGTTAGTCTGTTGACCTGACTTCAATTACACTCTTGATTCTTTTACCTCGATGTTTGGAGTATAAGTTGCTATATAGCGTTTGCCTTGAAATGCCAGTTTTTATTGCTAATTCTTTCATGGTTCCTTTATGTGTGTCACCGTTTAGCATTTCAGCAATAAATATCTTATCTGTACGGTTAGGGTGCCCGTTTACAAAGGCTCTCTTTAAATTTTCGCTTTGATTCGACAGCAGCAGATTTGCTATCGAATAATCAGTTTTCACATCATTCAAATGTTCTACTGATTCGCAAGGTCTATTTTCAATATACGCCATAGCCATTAAACGGTGTATCGTGCATTTCTTGCCGTATTTGTTATTTTTTCTTTCAAGAGTTACATATGGATATTTGAGCTTTCCCTGCGGAATGTAGGTCACTTTTTTCTTATGACCTGTTACGATATTAAATACATCAAAATCTTTTATATAATAGATGTCTTTTACATTTTCAAATCCGCACAGAGTATTGATTTTAACCATATCTTTCGTAATTTTCATTTCACACACTCCTTGCCGAGTGTAACTTGAAGTCGTGGCACAGGATTGTTTACAACGGGCTTATTTGTTGTAAGTTTCCCCTGTTAGCCCCATCACAAACTGTCATTTCCTACAGTTCCGAATTGTTGATGGGACACCTCCTGATAAAGAGTTAAAGCGGAGTTTGGTCATGTATGTCACCATACAAGTGTTCAGTTAGCCTTTGGCTTAAACATATCATTTTGATTACTCTGAATAGCAATACAAGCAAGCGACGCATAAGACCTAATCGAATTAGGTTCTCTCAAAAAGCCGTGTCCCGTAGAAAATCCGCCGTGAAATAGTTTCAACAAATCAATCTGACAACAATTCAAGGTTATTAAGCTAAAATCTTTATCGTGTATATGAATGTAGCCTTCCTTGTCCGCTTTAGCATATTCTTCAGGCAAAACGTAGTTGTCAACAAAATGCTTTGCACCCTCTGCACCGAGCTTGAGCATAATGCCCATCGAAGCGTCAGTGTTAATGTTTGCATTATCGCGCTTATGGTCTACATCTTTTGAATCCGCAAAGAAAATCTCTTTGTAGATGTCCATCAAATGCGCTCCAGCTTCGCGCCTGATTGAGTGCCTTTGCCTATACAAGACATAATGTTTTGCTACTTCATTAAGCCCGAAACTCATCAATTTCATTTCAACGACATCTTGAATCTCCTCAACGCTGATTCTTTCACAATTTGCAATAGCGTCTTCTACAGCGTCTACCACTCGGTCAATTTTTTCATCGCTGACGGATAGGTCAACACTGTCTCTCGCTGCTTTAATTGCATTGAAAATGCGGTAGTAGTCGTACGGCACTAAGTCTCCGTTTCGTTTAACTACTTGCATTAAAACCACTTCCTTTTATTTCTTTAAGCTACAAAGCTCATTACAACCGTCGAGACTGTCACTCTCGACGGTTCTGTCAACTTTGCAACAAAGTCTTATTTATTTACAGCTTCCTTGAACGCCTTACCTGCTCTGAAGTGTGGCACCTTATGCGCCTCAATGATTATAGGCTGTTTCGTTTGCGGATTTACACCGCTGCGCTCTGCACGTTCTCTTGCAAGGAAAGTACCGAAGTTCTTAATGCCGACCGATTCGCCTTCTGCAACTTTTTGCACGATAATTTCAGCCGCTTTGTCAATAATCTTCGTAACAGCACTGACCGTAAAATTTTCCTCTTTGGCAATAGTTTTAATCAAATCTGTTTTTGTAATCATTTCAATTAACCCCCAATTCAAATTTCGGATTGATAACTTTGAAGCTCAATCTGCCGTCTACAAACCAACCTTTTAAATCCTCGACATAAATGTCCTCAACTGGACGAATAACAATTCCTTCGCGGTGTTGTTTCGGGTTCAGCTTACTCTTACCCATTGACAGCTCAAGCAGCTTGTCCTTATCAGCAACCAAACGCCATTTTTCGTGAACTATCGGCACAACATCAAACCCATTAGCTCTAAGGAAAGACGCACTATCTACGGGATTGACGAACTTCTTATTTATGCTTGAACGCAGATTGAACATATAAATCTTGAACTTATCGAGATTGTACTTGTTACCTGCTATGCCCGGACCAATAAGCTCACCCTGCAAAACAGTTCCTCTCGGTAGTTTTTTCATCAGCTCAGGAATATTTGCTGCTAATGCTCCACGATAAAAGATTTCTGATTCGTCAACAATCTCTCGATTACGACTTGCAACGTGATATTTCCCTTCATCATCAAGCCAATGCGTCGTAGATGTACCGTCCAATTTTTCCGTAACAACACATTCCACGCCCTCGTAATCTTTTAAAACGTCAATGATGGTCTGAAAACGTGTCTCATCAGTTTTCGGAATCCAAGACGGATATGGTACGCGAATGAGATTGTCATTTTGCCTACGATTACCGACAGCAATAACTTCTGGTTCCCATTTCTCAACTTTTAGCAATTCAGTAACATCATCGCCCACGTTGTATGTGCCATTAGGCAGAATGGTCAGCGGAAATGCAATACCATAGCTGTAAACACCACGAAGTCTCTTAATTCTGATTCTTTTGCCTTCAAGAAAAGCAAATTCAGGGTTGTCCTTCGGCAGAATTGAATCATTTTCAAAATACACACACGGGTCACCAACATTGAATTGACCCTTTTTAACCACACAATCATATCCGTCAATTACTGCACGTTCAATTTTGTCTGCACCTGTTATCGGATTTAATTCACGAATAGTTTTAATACTTGCAAGTTGTCTCATAATCAATTATTACTCT
>CAJODU010000115.1 GCA_905233325.1 uncultured Selenomonadaceae bacterium | reverse complement strand
CTCGGTTATCTTGCCTTGAATCGTACCATTCTTGGTAATGGCCTTTGTGCCAATGACGCGGATATTCTCATCAAGCAAGGCCTCATAATCGCCGGCCTCATCGAGTTTCAAGATATTTTCACTGTGAGTGACTGTCACTGCGTCGTCACCGATTGCAATAACCGATTCATAAGGAATGAGCTTAACGCCGCGATACCAGTCTTCGTCCTCAATGGTGATAGCCGCCACGAGGCCGTTTTTGGCGTCAATAAGCAGAGTCTTGCTCATTCCAAGCTCTCTGCCCTCAGTTATACTTATAATCGGCAATCCTAAGATTTCTACAGATTTTTTCATTATTTATTCCTCCATTATCTATCCCGCAATACCTTACGCATTACGAATTAATACCTCTTTTGTATGGTTGAATGATTGAGTTGCAGGGATTTATACTCGGTTTCCACCTCTTGAAGATACTGTTTTGGGATTTTGCTAAACGGCATCGTCAACGCCCTGTGCCTTACCAATACCGCTTGCACTATTCTCATATAGTTCAGATTTTTTTCAAATTCCTTGCGGGTATCTGCATTTCTCATCACCACCGGCAACTTCAAGGCCTCTTCATAGGTTTTGATAACTTTAGTATAAGCTGCCTGTTCTTTGTAGATATTGCCGAGGTCAATGGCAATGAATGGTGCATAGTCATCATTCTTGTAACGATCCAAGGCTTTCTGATAGGCAAGAATGGCTTGATTTAAGTCTCCTTTAGCCTTTTGAGAGTAAGCATAGTCCAAAATGTCATCAAGAGAATCAATATGAGCATTAATATCAAGCGGATCATCTTTGAGCTTTTCAGACGGCTTATTCACACTTTTTTCAGTCGATTTATCCGGATTTTTTTCAGGTAACTCATCAGAAATTTTTTTGATTGACTCTTTTTGATGTATATTTTCTGTATTTTGGATATTTTGAATATTTTTGACGTTTTGGGTATCATCAACCTTTTGTGGAATTGTCGGCTTAATATCAGCCTTTTCAATGGGTGCTGATTCAGTGACGATTGCTGCTTTCTCTTCAACATCTCCAACGGGCTTGGTGGATTCTTTCTCAACTTTTTTAAAAGTCTCAAGCGGCGTTGCAGCCTCTGATTTTTTGGTATCAGTAGTCGGCGGCGTTGTCGGCTTGATTTTAACTTCGACCTTAGACTTGACTGTGGTGTCGGCTTTCGATTTTTCCGCTGATTCAGGCTTATCCTCTTTTGGCGTTACGGTGATAGTCTCAATGGGCTTGGCAATTTCAACAGATTCTTTAAAATTTAAAACATCTTTAACCTCGGCTTCTTCAACGATCAATTCCTCACCAACGTCATCATCAATTATCACCATATCAGTCTTTTCGTGCCTGATTAAATATAGATTTATCAATGTAACAATGATAGAGGCCGCCGCTATCAACGCGCCGAGTTTCACAAAATACCACTTATCAAGATATGTTGACAACTCAATAGCTGAAAAATTCACCGCCAACGCCATAATTGCACACAATATCAAAGATGAATACTTTGCCTTAAAGCCTAAGCGTCCGGCAGCGGAATGTACGAGGAAAATCGTCACAACTATCACGCTCGGCACTATTAAGAAGAATGCCAAACATACCACTCCAAAATAAACAATCGCCGTCAAATAAAAATTTCTGATTCACTAATTCACCATTAAAATAAAAAATCCTTCTAATCGACAAAAAAAGACACCTGTGAATTGTGCCTGTTTAGGAAAAATTTTCTCCCAATTCTTTTTTAGCTTGAGATTGAAGTTTGTAGAGCGTGTTGAGAGCCTCTATCGGCGTTAAGGTATTTATGTCAATTTTGGCAATTTGTTCCGCTAACTGTGATGAAAATAAATTTAATGATTGCCTGTCTTCAGTTGTAACAGTTGCCGGAGTGACAGAGGGGGAGGGTTTTAATGATATTGCTGCTGCCTTCAAGTTCAGTCAGGATTTTTTCCGCACGCTGCATTACACTCTTTGGCAGACCCGCGAGCTTAGCAACCTGTATACCATAGGATTTATCAGCACCACCGGGCTTGATACGGCGCAGAAATACAACATCGTTATCTCTTTCCTTCACGGCAACGCAAAAATTTTTAATCTTGCCGCTCCTGTCGTTGTCCGCCAGATCCGTCAACTCGTGATAGTGAGTTGCAAAGAGCGTCTTGGCGTGAATTTTTTTCTCAATATACTCAATAACCGCGCGAGCAATGCTCATACCGTCAAAGGTTGAAGTCCCGCGCCCCACCTCATCAAGAATTATCAGACTATTTTCAGTTGAATATCTCAAAATCTGTGCAACCTCATTCATCTCAACCATAAAAGTCGACTGCCCGCTGACAAGATCATCACTAGCCCCAATTCGAGTGAAAATCCTATCCACCGGCGTGATAGAGGCCTCGCGAGCGGGGATAAAGCTGCCAATCTGTGCCATAAGAGTCAACAGAGCCACTTGCCTCATATAAGTCGACTTGCCCGCCATATTAGGACCTGTGAGGATCATCAACTCGCAAGTCTTGTGGTCAAGGGCGGTGTCATTCGGAACGAATAGGCTGGAGGTTAGGATTCGCTCAACAATCGGGTGACGGCCGTCCTTTATCGTGATTGCGCCGTTAGTTCTCATTTCAGGTCTGACGTAGTTGTAATTAGCCGCCGCCTCCGCAAGACTTGCTGCAACATCAATGAGGGCAATTCTTCGCGCGGTATCTTGGATTTTCTCAAGATATTCTTTAATCTGATTGCGAATATCAACAAAAATATTGTATTCAAGCGCAACAATCTTCTCTTGTGCGCCGAGTATTTTAGTCTCAAAGTCTTTGAGCTCCTCGGTTATGTATCTTTCGGCACCGCTCAGGGTCTGCTTGCGAATGAAGTGAGGGGGAACCTTATCCCTGCCGCTGTTTCGGACTTCGATATAATAACCGAAAACCTTATTATAGCCGACCTTCAGCGAACGAATACCGGTTTTATTCCTCTCCCTGTCCTCAATCTCTTGGAGCATTGACTTACTGTTTAAATGAATCCTCCTGTACTCGTCAAGCTCTTGACTGTAGCCCGATTTTATAATATCGCCGTCGTGGACAGTGTTTTTCGGATTTTCCATTATAGCCCGTTCAATCAGATTTACTATCTCATCATAGCTGCCCAAGCCGTCACGACAAGCCATAAGGACATCACTCTTTAGATCACACATAATTTTGACGATTGTCGGCAGAATTTTGAGGGAATTTTTGAGAGCGATTAGATCAATGGCGTTGGCACTTCCAACCTCAATTTTCATCATCAGCCGCTCAAAGTCATTGATTTCTTTCATAGCGTCGCGAAGGTTGGTACGCAGTGAGAAATTTTTCATCAATTCCTCAACGGCATCAAGCCTTCTGTCAATCGCCGCCACATTAAGGAGGGGGGATTCCAGCCACCTGCGGAGCATTCTCGTCCCCATAGCCGTCCGCGTAAAGTCCAGCACATCAAAGAGGGTGTCTTTCTTGCTGCCGTCCTTGAGACTGCGGGTAATTTCCAAATTCTTTAGAGCGGCAGGATCCAGAATCAAATGATCTGATATTTCAATCCTGGTCAGCTTGGACATATGCTTCAAGTCAGTCCTCACCGTTTGATGAATGTAAGTCAAAAGTATAGCAACCGCCTTAACGGCAAGCTGCGAGGTCGGTATATCTTCCTCAGGGAAATGCTTTGTTAAAATATCTGCGATATTGTCACTAATATCATTGATTGTGGATATTGCGGTGCGGTTGTCCATTTTATGCTCAATGAATTGAGTAAGCGTCTTCCGAAAAGACAGCTTGCCTGCAGTTAAAAGTTCAGAGGGCATAATTCTGTAGAGTTCGTCAAAAATCATCTGCTCATAGCCCGTGCCATCATAGAGACCGTAAAAGCACTCACCTGTGGAAATATCAGCACCGACCAAAACCGCCTCGCCGCTCTCTTCAATGATAAGTGCTATGTAATTGTTGCTCACATCGGAGATTGAATCGTCAGTCAGAATAGTGCCCGGCGTGATAATCTTGGTGATTTCTCGCTCCGTCAAGCCCTTTGCCTTAGGATCGCCGACTTGATCGACAATCGCCACCTTATGTCCCAATTTTACCAGCTTTTGGATATAACTTTCAACGGCGTGCTGAGGGACTCCGCACATCGGTTCCCCCTGCCGCTTAGTCAAGGTTAAACCCAATATTTTTGATGCACGTTGAGCGTCCTCACCAAACATCTCATAAAAATCGCCCAGCCTAAAAAATAAAAAATCGTCTTTGTACTGTGCCTTAGCGTCCAAATACTGTTTCATCATCGGCGTTACTGCCATATACTACCTCGATTCCGACAATTTGCCTTCAAATAATTTGTATTTATTTTACAATTTTACAACATTTATTGAAATTTGACAATACCGAAGTCTATAATCTGAACGTTCATTTTAATTTATCACATCGTATTGATTCCATTACTTTTAATAATGATTAAATTTTATAATGATATTGACAATTCTTTTCAAGTGTAATATAGTATAGGCGAAAATGATTATCATTATGTTCGGAGGGAAAATTATGACATTAAAAGACGGAAGCACCGGAATGGTTGTCAGAATAGATTCTGTTAATGATTCAAAACTCAAAAACAGACTAATGACTATGGGGTTGATCCCCGGTACTAAGGTGGAGATTCTCCGCTCGGCTCCGATGGGAGACCCTATTGCAATTCGTTTGCGTTCCTACAATTTGGCAATGAGGAAGGACGACGCGGCACAAATTCAAGTCAGCAAAATCAGCGCATAATAAACCAAGGCTGGTTCTTTTCGGCTTTTACTGTCGTCGGATCGCTATGACCGGATAAAAGGACAGTATCTTCCGGCAGGGTAAGGATTTTGGTGGTGATATTGTTGATTAAAGTATTGTAGTCGCCACCATAAAAATCAGTGCGGCCGATACTGCCTTTAAAAATAGAATCGCCGACAAATGCGACGCTGTCCTCAGCACTGTAGTAAATCGCACCGTCCGTGGTATGACCGGCTGTCGGAATCAATTTCAATTTAAATTCAGGATTTGAGCTCAAAGTAATATCAGTGAAATCCTCAAGATAGTCGACCTCATTGAGGATTATGTCAAGACCGAACTGATCCGAAAGATTCCACTTGATATTTTGAGTGTAGTCGCGGCCGTTCTTCTGCATACAGACAGGAATTTTCAATTTACTCTGCAGCTCATTAACAGCTCCAATGTGGTCAAAATGTCCGTGTGTCAGTAAAATTTTTTCGATAGTGAATTGCTTTTCGTCGATGATTTTCAAGAGTTTGGACGCCTCGGCACCTGGATCAATGAGGAAACCGTGCTGTGTAACATCATCAATGTAAAAATATGAATTAGTCGGAAAGATTCCATAAACTTCAGTTATAAGAACCATTTTATCACCTGATTTTTCTCAAAATTTGAATATAGTTTAACATAAATGATTTAATATGGAAACAAAATTTACCGATAAAAATTGCCCGCTGGAATATGCAGTCAGTATTCTCGGCGGCAAGTGGAAAATTAAACTTATTTGGATAATTTACGAATACAAGACGATTCGATTTAATCAGTTGAAGCGTGAGCTGTCTGGAATAACTGATTTAATGCTGACGAAGATATTAAAAGGGCTTGCGGAGGACAATATCATCAAACGCGAATCATTTAATGAAGTGCCACCGCATGTTGAATATTCACTGACAGATAACGGCTTAAAATTAATTGAGGCACTATCTGATATTCGCCAATGGGTCAAGGAGCAGGATTAACCTTCAAAGTGGCATCCGTCTGCTCCACAAGTCATTCCATTTAACTTTGTTTCCACTTCATCTGTCAGAGCCTCATTAATAGCTTGTTTCAGCACTTCAACCGGCTGTGCACCGGAAAGACCATACTTGCCGCCAACGACAAAGTAAGGGACGCCGTGTATGCCGAGTGTTGCCGCCTCTCTTTCGTCGTTTCGGACTTCTTCAGCGTATTTATCGCTTTTGAGCAGCTCATCAACTTCATTTTCGTCAAGTCCGCACTCAACAGCAATCTTTTTAAGTACATGGTGATTGCTGAGTTCAAGATTTTTTGTAAAATAAGCATCGAAAAGTTTTGTAATGATTTCGTTGTGACCGCCCTCTTGAGCCAACTTTGTCAGACGGAGCGAATCAAAAGTGTTGGTATAGCGAGTGGTTGCATATTTAAAATCTATACCTTCACGCCTACCCATTAATGAAATTTGTTCAATACGCTTTGCCGCATCTTCTTTGCTCAAACCGTACTTCACGGCAAAGCGAGTGACTGTATCAGAAACGACTTCACTGCTTGCCATTGGATCGAGCTCAAAACTCTTGAATTCTATATCAATATTATCGTTAGCCACTTCGGCAAGAGCTTTCTCCAACCTCTTCTCACCAATGTAACAAAACGGACAAGCATAATCAGACCAAACTTCTATCTTCATAACATATACCTTCTTTCAATCAAGTTGTCTATATTATATACTACGCAAAACTTAATACAAGAACGCAATTTTTATTTAGTTACTATGCTAAATAATGTATGATTTAAATATTTAACAAAAAGTTCAAGGAGTGATATTATGTCTGCACTAGCAGTTGCACTGACCGGCAATCCCAACACCGGCAAGTCAACAATATTTAATGAATTGACCGGTGCCAATCAAAAAATAGGAAACTGGCCGGGGGTAACCGTTGACAAAAAAGTCGGCTACTTAAATTACAAGGGACGTACCATTTCTGTTGTCGATTTGCCCGGTACTTACAGCATTAATGCTCATTCTCAAGAGGAGATAGTCGTCAGCGATTATTTTAAAGAGAACAAGCCCGATATAGTGGTCGATATTGTCGACGCCTCAAATATTTCTCGCAACCTCTTCCTTACAGTTCAACTGATGGAAAATGGTATTCCTCTGATAATCAATCTCAATATGATGGACGAGGCGGAGAAACAAGGAATCAAAATCGACGAGACCAAGCTGGAAAAAGCCTTCGGAATGCCGGTCACCAACACCGTAGGACGCAGCAATAAAAGCGTCAAGGTGCTTTTGGACGTCTTCACTGATACCCGAATGTCCGACTATCACCCAAGCGAGATGATGGTGCAGCATATCGAAAAAGTCAACAGTATTAAAGCGAGTGGGCTGTCTCCTGACAAAATGGACGAGGAGATCATAGCCGCGAGGTATGATTTCATTGATAAGGTTATGGCACAGGCCGTAACTACCAAGCACGCCGGCAATACCTTTAGCGATAAAGTTGATAATGTCCTCGCAAATGGCGTCCCTGCACTTATTATAATGGTTGCCCTCTTTTATCTCCTCTTTCAATTTACATTCAACTGGGTTGGTCAACCGCTTGCGGACTTGCTTGGTGATTTTTTGACGGGTGACGTGGTTGAATGGGCAAGAGAGGCAATGATAGCGGCAGGAGTCGCTGAGTGGATGCAGTCTCTTGTGGCTGACGGTATTATAGCAGGTGTTGGCGCGGTTGTAGGTTTTGTGCCATTGATTTTTACGCTTTTTTTCTGCTTGAGTTTTCTGGACGGCACAGGCTATATGGCACGTGTTGCCTTTGTGTTGGATCCGATTATGCGCCGTGCGGGTCTCAGCGGCAAGAGTATAATGCCGCTGATTATGGGTTTCGGTTGCGGCGTTCCTGCAATTATGGCTGCCCGCGGTATGGATACCAACAAGGATAGAATGATTTCAGTGCTGATAACGCCCTTTTTGACTTGTAATGCCAAAGTTCCCGTCATGGCACTTTTCGCCGTTATGTTTTTCCCTGACAATGCTGCCGACCTAGTATTTGCAATGTACTTCGTCGGGCTTGCCGTTGCAATCATCGCTGCCAAAGTATTGAGTAAAACCGCATTCAAAGATGAGCCCTCAACCTTCCTGCTTGAGCTGCCGCCTTACAGAATGCCTTCAATAAAGACTGTCCTGCTTGAAACGTGGGATAAAGGCAAAGGCTATCTCGTCAAGGCAGGCACAATCATCTTTGCTATGACTGTTATGATTTGGTTCTTGAGCAGTTTCAATTCCGACGGAATGACTGAGGATATGGATCAATCCTATCTTGCCTCGATTGGTTCTGCCACTTCCGTCCTCTTCGCTCCTCAAGGTTTTGACACTTGGGAGGCAGGTGCTGCGGTTGTTACCGGCGTTATGGCAAAAGAGGCCGTCGTCTCAACTATGGGTATTCTCTACGGTATTGGTGATGATGTCTCCACTGAAGTTGACGATGCCGAAGATACCGCCTCACAATTTATGGCAACCTCGATGGCTACCGGTTTCACGCCGCTTGCCGCCCTTGCCTTTATGGTTTTCACTCAACTCTACTCCCCCTGCGTAACGGCACTCGGCACTGTTAAGAAGGAGACCCAATCTTGGAAGTGGATGGCGTTCACCTTCGTCTATACCTGTGCCGTCGCTTGGATAGCCTCCTTGCTCGTCTATCAGGTCGGCAAACTGATGGGATTTGAATAAGAATTTCTAAATATAACTAAAAAAGTTTCCTGTTGCAAAATAGCACAGGATTTTTTTTATCGCCGTTTTCAGATAATTGAAACTAAGATCTAACTCTTGACATATCCCCTTGAAATATGTTAAAATTTTTAACGTTAAACGGACGTTCCGCTGAATAGTATTAAATTTATGTTTGCTGTCAAGAACGTCTAGGAGAGGAGTTTTTAAATGAATATCATTGAATCACTTGAAAAAGAACAACTTCGTGCTGATGTGCCAAAATTTGGTCCCGGCGACACAGTCAAAGTACACGCAAAGATCGTTGAGGGAACTCGCGAACGTATTCAGATTTTTGAAGGCGTTGTCATCGGCAGACAGGGCACCGGCGTCAGAGAGATGTTCACCGTTCGCCGTATTTCCTACGGTGTCGGTGTTGAGAGAATGTTCCCTGTACATTCGCCGCGTGTGGATAAAATCGAAGTAGTACGCCGCGGTGCCGTTCGTCGTGCCAAGCTGTACTATCTGCGTAAACTCACCGGCAAGGCTGCCAGAATTAAAGAGAAGAAGAACTGAGACGATAATTTACCAGTTAGTCGTTGGAATTAGAAGTTGGTAGTTAGAATAAATAACCTAATCACCGGCAACTAATGCCGGCAACTAACTATTTTTTTGGAGGAATTTTTTATAAATATGATGACAAAAGAAAATACAAAGAGCAACTCCTTGGGCGAAGAGGCTAAAGATTGGGTCGTTTCTATAGTTGCGGCTGTAGTTATGGCTCTTCTGATTCGCACCTTCATTGTAGAATTGTATATTGTTGACGGTCCTTCAATGCGTCCAACCCTTCAGCACGAGGAACGTCTTATAGTCAATAAATTTATTTACAGAGTAAGGAATCCCGAAAAGGGTGAGATTTTGATATTTAAGTATCCGCGTGACACCAGCAGAGATTTTATTAAGCGCGTCATTGCAACCGGCGGTGATACGATAGAGATCAAAGAGGGCAGGGTCTATGTCAACGATCAAATGCTCAAAGAGGACTATATTCTCGAAAAGACGCGGACTGAATATCCCAAAGTGACCGTCCCCGAAGGCACTGTCTTTGTTATGGGTGATAATCGCAACAATTCTGATGACAGCCGTTTTGCTGATGTCGGTTTCGTTCCGCTTGATTTAATAAAAGGCAAGGCGGTAGTGGTCTTCTGGCCTCTTGATAATATGCAGTCTCTGCCTTGAAAATAGAATATACAAAATTTTTTAGGGGTGAAAGATGTGCTGAAAAAAATATTTGTACACCTTGTTTTATTGATTCTGATTTCAGCAGGATTTAAAACGGTCAACGCTGCAGCAAATAATGCAACAAATTCAGATATAGTTATAGGTATCGCTTGGAGAGCCGACATTGATTCGGAGTTCTATACAAATGTTTGTAAAGTTTTCGCACAGGAAGGAATAAAGACCGTTCTTTTAGATAAAGTTGTATCAAAAGACGTTTCATATAATGAAGATGGTCTTGTATCTGAAAATTGCACTTTTGAAGTCGGTCATTTGAAAGATAAATTTGCAAAAAAGATTAAAAATAATCCGTTTAAAAATTCCAATGTGAAGGAAGTTGTAAAAGAAGTTGATGCAGTTATCTTCACTGGTGGCGAGGATATTTCGCCTACACTACTTAAGAAAGTTACAAAATGGCATGGTATAGAAGAAGAAATTGATTTTAATGCAACCCGCGATGTATCTGATTATATTCTTATGTCTTACTGTTTAGAAAATGATATTCCAATGATGGGATTTTGTCGCGGAATGCAGATGTTGGCAGTGGTCTCAGGCGGAAAAATGATTGGAGATATTCCAACTTACTTCAAAAATAAAGGCTTAAATTATAATTATGAGCACAGAAATCAAAAAGCAACGCCTGATTCATATAGAGATTATGCACCGCATGATGTACAAATCATAGATAAAAACAGCATTGTTTATAGCATTTACGGCACGGATACAGTTAAAAATGTTCCTTCGTGGCAT
>CAJODU010000114.1 GCA_905233325.1 uncultured Selenomonadaceae bacterium | reverse complement strand
TCGGCAAAAGTATAATAAATAGTCGAATTGAAATAACAGTTAATAGTGACAGGAGGTCTCAAATATTTATGAAGTTTGCCATTTTGATTGTATATTTTGCCGTTCTCATTTGTATAGGTCTTTACTGCCGCAAGCACGCAACCAATGTTGACGGTTTCGTACTCGGCGGCAGGAGCGTCGGTCCTTGGCTGACTGCCTTTGCCTACGGCACAAGTTATTTCAGTGCGGTTGTCTTTGTCGGTTATGCAGGACAGTTCGGCTGGAAGTATGGTATAGCTGCGACGTGGGCAGGTATCGGCAATGCTATTATAGGATCATTGATGGCGTGGTTTATTCTCGGACGCCGCACGCGAATTATGAGCCAGCATCTCGACTCCGCGACAATGCCTCAATTTTTCGGCAAGCGTTTTGGTTCCCAAGCCCTCAAGATTGGAGCTTCTATCATCATCTTTATCTTTATGATACCATATACCGCCTCACTTTACAACGGTTTGAGCCGCCTCTTTGGTATGGCTTTTGATATTGACTATTCCGTCTGCGTCCTCGTCATGGCGGTGCTGACTGCGATTTATGTTATCGCCGGCGGCTATATGGCTACGGCTATCAACGACTTCATTCAAGGAATCATCATGCTGATTGGTATTACCGCCGTCATTGCTGCTGTCCTTGAAAGTAAGGGCGGCTTTATGGCGTCACTTGACGGCTTGGCGAGGATTACTGACGAGTCCGTGACGACGACGCCGGGTATTTTTTCCTCATTCTTCGGACCGGATCCGCTAAATCTCCTCTTCGTCGTGATTCTGACTTCACTGGGGACTTGGGGATTGCCACAGATGGTTCAAAAGTTTTACGCCATCAAAAATGAAGAGGCTATCAGCAAGGGGACTATAATATCAACGCTCTTTGCTCTCGTCGTTGCGGGCGGCTGTTACTTCCTCGGCGGTTTCGGCAGGCTTTTCAGCGATCAGATCGACATCAAAGCCAATGGTTTCGATTCAATTATCCCGACAATGCTCTCCGGCCTCTCTGAAGGTATGATTGCCTTGATTGTGATTCTTGTCCTCTCCGCCTCAATGTCCACACTCTCCTCACTCGTTATTGCCTCAAGTTCCACCCTCACAATCGACCTCATCAAGGACAACTTCATCAAGGATATGAGCGAGGCGCGGCAGGTTCTTTATATGCGCGCTCTGATTGTCGTTTTTATAGCTATCTCCGCGATTCTTGCACTAATTCAATATAACAGCTCCGTCAACTTCATCGCTCAGTTGATGGGTATCTCTTGGGGGGCTATGGCGGGTTCATTCCTCGCGCCGTTTATGTATTCGCTCTACATGAGGAATGTTACCACCGCCTCCTGCTGGGTGTGTTTCATCTTCAGCACTGTGCTTATGACGGCGAATATGCTTATGCGTCCGGCTTTTCCTGTGATTATGCAGTCGCCGATTAATGCCGGTTCCATTGCAATGCTGGCAGGTCTTTTGATTGTGCCGATTGTCAGTGCCTTCACACGCAAGCCCGATAAGATGCTCGTGGATCACGCCTTTGCCGCTTACGACAGAACAACTGTCGTTCCGCAGTTTGTAGCTCTCGGCAAGAAGTAAGCGGTAACTTTTGGATAGTAATAAGCCGTCGACACTAACAGGGAGGTCGGCGGCTTTTTTGATTTCTATTTAGTTTTCTGATTCGTAATAATATTTCCGGCAATCAGGAACACACCAATCAAAAACCAGTACTCCCTCATTATCGGTGCCAAGACTATATTAGTTTCAGTGAGACCCTCCAAGTGTATGCCCAAGAATATCAAAAAGGCTGTCAACCCTGCCGAGAATGTCATCATTGTCCGCTCCTGTCTGTAGAGAGCGTAAAGTCTTTGAGCAAAATATCCATGCAGAATCAAAAACGACAAGGCACCAAGGATACCCCCCTCACACAAAAACTTCATAAAGTTGTTATGCGGGTGGTCGTGTCCCTTGTTGGTGGCAGAAGGCCGCTCCTTAGCGTCCGGCAGAATATATTTTGTATTATACATCTTGTTAAACATTTCCTGCCCTATGCCATGGAGCGGGTAGTCCTTGAAAATATTTGTGGCGGATTCCCACATCAACAGCCGCTCTTTGATCGTCGCTGAATTTGCATCAGACATACTTACGAAACGATCCGTCAAACTCGGCACCCTCACTGAAATAAGCATAAATCCAATAAGTATTACAGAAAACAGTTTCAATGCGGCGTTTCTATAATTTTTATTTATCAAGATGAATATCACCAGCACTGCCAAGAAGGCTAACCAGGCTCCGCGTGTCTGTGAAAGTATGAGGCAGACTATCGAAAGAGCAGCAGAGATTCCTGCCAAGATTCTCGACCATTTCGGCAGACTCGACAATGAGGCAATGAAAATCTGTACGGGAATTTGCATCAGCAAGACTGAGGCAAACATCGTCGGCCAATGTGTAAGTCCCTGCGGTCTTTCCAACAATACGAGACTTTGATAAAGCCCTGCAAGATCATTCAATAGGCTTGCAATCAAAAATGTTATCAAAATTATTTTCAGTTGCTTGAAATCCTTGATGAAAATCATTGCAAAGAATAGGAGCAATATTCTGTAGAACTCACCTGCAACCTCGCCGATACTGATTTTAGGATCCAGCGAAAGTATGGCAATTATTATTTGAAACACGAAATACACTGCAAATACGCAGGTTATTTTTTTATCAATTTTTGGAATTTCCTTATATTTGAAATATCGAAATATTACGGCTGCCGTCAGCAGAGCGATGACAGTGCTTGAGACGGCTGTCGAAATATGAACCGTAAAGATGAAGATTGCCAGTAATATGTATATGAGTACCACCTTCTTGGTGTTGAGTCCTTCTATTACTTGGTGAAAAATTCATTTTCAGCGGCGAGGCAGAGCATGTGATATATCGGCAAGTGCAATTCTTGGATTGTATGGGCAGAGTCTGCCGGTGCACAAATTGAAATATCAGCAAGATTTTTGACTTTGCCTCCGAGACGTCCCGTCAATGCAATGGTTTTGAGTTCCTTGACTTTGGCGACCTTGACAGCGTGCAGGACGTTGGCAGAATTGCCTGAAGTGGTTATCGCAAGCAGGACATCACCTTTAACGCCGAGACCCAAAACCTGCTGTGCGAAGGCAAGATCAGAGGCTTGATCGTTAGCAAAGGCTGTCGTTAAAGCTGTCTCACCGACAAGCGAGATTGCAGGAAGGCCGCATTGCAGATTTTTAGCAAAATATTCAGCATCATCAGGATAGTTGGCTGTCAATTTATCGTAGAAGTCGGAATCAAAATCTTTGATTGATCGCGGCAAAATAAAACCTTTCATCAATTCGCCGACAATGTGC
The DNA here is from genome assembly GCA_905233325.1 of uncultured Selenomonadaceae bacterium. Classification (GTDB taxonomy): domain Bacteria; phylum Bacillota; class Negativicutes; order Selenomonadales; family Selenomonadaceae; genus Quinella. The sequence goes on along the minus strand of CAJODU010000114.1, from coordinate 1,724 downwards.
ATTGAATCGGCAGCACTGCCGCCATTGCCGCAAGTCAGCAGCTTATGGCCGCCTCGAAAGCCCTCGCAAAGCACTGCAACGGCATTATTTAAATCATCGCGGCATATCTCTAATGCAGGATAACGCTTTAGCAATTCATCAATCTTGTCAATCGTGGACAATTTCAACATAATATTATTCCTTCCATTATTTTTGATATTTTCCATTTCGCCAACTATAAGGATTTTCCTTCAATTTTGAGATGAAAATCAAAGCAATGATATTGACAATCATAATCATATTGAATATAATACAAGCGTTCAGACAGATTATTTTGAGGCTGGTGATTTAAATGATAGCAACTATCATTCTGGGTATTATAATTGTGGCGATTTTCGGCGTGGGAATGTATAATATTTACAGCAACTTTTTCAAGGGAACCGCAACCTGCTGCACAACTTCAAGTGCTTGTTCCAACTGTCCTATGAGCAAGGATCAAGACAACTATCGCACACGAATGAAGGCTATAGAGAAATTTAAATTGAAAAAAGTTATTGATGTGGAAGGTATGACTTGCACACATTGTACTGCCGCCGTTGCCAAGGCTCTTGAAAGTGTTGACGGTGTAGCTATCGCCGCTGCTAGTGTTGAAAAGCAATCCGCTGAGGTCGCTCTTGACTTTGGTGTCTCTGACGATATTTTGAAAGAAGCTGTCCGTAAGGCGGGTTACCAACCCGGTAATGTACTTCTTGTCAACTGACATTTCTTGAGATAGAATCGTCTTCAAAATATTTTTGTCAAAAAAAGCAGGATATAAAACATTGATAGCGAATTGAAAAAAAGAGTTTTAGTAGGGACTGACAAAAATTTAAAGTGAAGCTGACAGTGCTCTCAACTAAAAAATCGGCAACTCATTGGAGGCGATTTAATGGCAAGTGAAAGTGCAAAGACCGGCGGCGCAGAGACTGCCGGCGATAAGAAGGGTATTCTTCTTGAAACAGGTACTAATGAATTTGAGATTGTGGAATTTAGTATTGGCAAGGTCAACTATGGAATTAACGTCGCAAAAGTTCGCGAAGTCATACAGGTTGCGCCGGTGACTGCAATGCCTCAAGCTCATCCTTATATTGACGGTTTGTTTACATTGCGCGGCAAGGCGATTCCGTTGGTTAATCTTCCGCGCTGTTTGAATGCTGTGAGCAGCGGAGATGCCAAAAATATAATAGTTACGGAGATTAACAACTATTATATAGGTTTCTTGGTTGAGAATGTTTCACGCATTCATCGTATTTCTTGGAAAGATATGGAGCCTTCGTCGCCGGAAGTTGGCGATCAATCCCGCGTTGTCGGTATTATCAAGATGTCAGACAGGATTGTCCTTCTGCTTGACTTCGAGACAATCATCGCTGAGATTAATCCTGAGATCAACGCTAAACTCACGACTGTTGAAGACGTTGCAGCAGACACCAAGCAGCTCCGTGCTGATGTCCACGTCGTTGTGGCTGAAGACTCTGCTATGTTGCGTGATCTGCTTGTTACGACTTTGCATGATTCCGGCTACAGATTTGTCCGCGACTTCGGCAATGGTCAAGATGCTTGGGATTATCTGCGCGGTCTTGCGGCTAAGGACGGCAACATTGAGCAGCATGTCGGAATGATTGTTTCTGATGTTGAGATGCCTAAGATGGACGGTCACCGTCTGCTCAAGCTCGTTCGCGAAAATGAGCGTCTGCATGAGGTTCCGT
>CAJODU010000113.1 GCA_905233325.1 uncultured Selenomonadaceae bacterium | reverse complement strand
CTCAATGTTCGGAAAGGTGCTTGACGTGCCTATATTCGCATTGACTTTGGTTTTAAGCCCCTCCCCGACGCCGCAGGGCTTTAGTGAGGTATGGTTGATATTGGCACAGATTGCGATCTTTCCGCAAGCCACGCCTTGACGAATTTGCTCAACGGGCAACTGTTCAGCCTCTGCCACATATTTCATCGCGTCAGTGGTCTTGCCTTCGCGAGCTGACTGCATTTGTGTCGGCATTTATGTCACTTCTTTCACTGATTATTCTGCCGTTTGTCCGGCATCGGAGTTGAGACTTCTGTTGATTCTGTCAACGTCCGTTGAATTTGTAAATGGCTGCACTACGGCCGCCTCAGGCTTATCTTGGGGCTTTTTCTTCTTGTCGGCGAAGGGGTTGGGGGTGGAATTCTCCTTGGGCTTGTCGGCGAGGTAGACGGTTAAGCGATTGCCCCTCAGAGTGTTGTTGTCCTGGAAAGCCCAGGCGTTGCCGCTGAGGATTGCCTTGCCGTTCTCGTTGGCATAGTATTCAATCTGATCTCCACCCGCCTCAAGATCCCTTGGCTTGCTCACAATGTGGGCATTGCCGGTGCCGATGTAGTATTGGTCGTCAAGCCAGCCTTCCATATGGTCGGCGGTGAAGACTCCCTCCTGAGTGCTAGTCAGCACGCCGCCGGTCGGTATGACAATGTGCTGCCTGTCGTCGGGGTAGTAGTCAACGTGCTCACCTTTGAAAGTCCTCAAATCACCTTGAGGCATATCAGCAGAGGGGGCAATCTTCTGCTCGGCGTAGACGTTGCCGTCAGCTTGCATATGGCCGTAACCGTCGCTGTTGAGGCTGTTGCAAGTCAATCTGAGATTGTCACGGACGACTATGACATTGCCGGTGAGGTAGGCAGCTTCAGTGTTGGTGTTGTACATAGCCTTCAGGCCTGTGGCGACGCCGCTGCCGTGCTTCAAGACCACATTGCCGGTGGCAGTCGCCACGCCGGTGTCCATATTATATTCAACTTCGTCAGCATTGAGTTCGGACTTTTCGCTATCGTTCTTGTTCTCCGGTGCAGCATTAACCAGAATCGTCGAAGACATAATCAACGCCATCAGTGCCGTCAGCAATTTGGATTTCTTCATCTTATCACCCTTTATCGTATAGCTTTGGATTACATCTTATCACATTTTTCGCGTTAAGTCTACTTTTTTGTTGCAGGAGATTTTCAACTTGCGAAGAATCAAGTCAATATATCAAGTATGGGAGGGATTTTTTTGAATATTCACGAGTATCAGAGCAAGGCGATTCTCAAGAGTTACGGGGTCGCCGTGCCTAACGGCAAGCCCGCTTTCACCGTTGAAGAGGCTGTCAAGGCTGCTGAAGAGCTCGGCAGTTTTTCCGATAATGGCGTCGTCGTCGTCAAGGCACAGATCCACGCGGGCGGACGCGGCAAGGCAGGCGGTGTCAAGCTCGCCAAGTCAATCGACGAAGTCAAAGCCTACGCGACCGAACTCCTCGGCAAGGTGCTGGTCACTCATCAGACAGGCCCCGAAGGCAAGAAGGTCAACCGTCTGCTCATTGAGGAAGGCTCCAACATCAAGAAGGAATACTACCTCAGCTTTGTAATCGACCGCCAGAGTGCCCGCGTCGTGATGATGGGGAGCTCCGAGGGAGGTATGGAGATTGAGAAAGTCGCCGCCGAAATGCCCGACAAAATCGTCAAGGAATACATCGACCCCTTGATAGGTCTCGCCCCGTTCCAGGCGACAAGAATGGCCTACGCTCTGAGTATTCCTGCCCCCGCCGTCCGCAAGGCCGCCAATCTGATGAGCTGCCTCTACAACGCCTTCATCGGCAAGGACTGTAGTCTCGCCGAGATCAACCCCCTCGTCGTCACCGCTGATGATGACGTGATCGCCCTCGACGCCAAGCTCAACTTTGACGACAGCGCACTCTTCCGCCACCCCGACATTGAGGCTCTTCGCGACGAATCCGAAGAAGACCCCAAGGAACTCCGTGCCGCGAAGGCAGGCCTCAACTATGTCAACCTTGGCGGCAACGTCGCCTGTATGGTCAACGGTGCAGGGCTTGCTATGGCAACGGTTGATATACTCAAGCACTACGGCGGCGAACCTGCCAACTTCCTGGACGTCGGCGGCGACTCCTCACCAGAGAAGATTGCCGAGGCCTTCCAGATTATGCTTGACGGCGGGCAATCGAAGGGCATCTTCGTCAACATCTTCGGCGGGATCAACCGCTGCGACGCCATCGCCAACGGTATCATCGAGGCGGCGAAGATCATCAGCGAGGACGGCAAGTCAATCCCCGTCCCCGTCGTCGTCCGCCTTGAAGGCACGAATGTCGAACTTGGCAGACAGATCCTGAAGGATTCGCCAATCAAGAATGTCATTATGGCGGAGAGTATGGAAGGCGGGGCGAAGGAGATTGTCCGCCTCGTCAACGAGATGAAGATATGAGGTGATATAGATATGAGTATACTCGTCAATAAGGATACGAAGGTCATTGTGCAGGGGATAACCGGCAAGCAGGCGACTTTCCATACGAAGCAAATGCTGGCTTACGGTACCAAGATAGTCGGCGGCGTGACGCCGGGTAAAGCCGGACAAATGGTTGAAGGTGTGCCGGTCTTCAATACAGTCAAGGACGCTGTTGCAGCGACGGGAGCCACTGCCTCGGTTATCTATGTCCCTGCGAGATTTGCCGCTGACAGCATTATGGAGGGCGTGGACGCCGGTCTTGATGTTGTCGTCTGCATTACGGAACATATTCCCGTTCTTGATATGGTTAGAGTCCGTCGCTATATGGAAGGCAAAAAGACTAGACTGATAGGCCCGAACTGCCCTGGTCTGATGACTACCGGCGAGTGCAAGCTGGGGATAATCCCCCCCAACGTCCAGTCCCGCGGCCACGTCGGCCTGATCTCCCGCTCCGGCACCCTCACTTACGAGGCGGCCTTCCAGCTTAAGAACGCGGGAATCGGAATCACCACCTCCGTCGGAATCGGCGGCGATCCCGTCAAAGGCACGGACTTCATCGACGCCCTCAAACTCTTCAAAGAGGACGATGACACCAAGGCACTTTTGATAATCGGTGAGATCGGTGGCACCGCCGAAGAGGACGCAGCGAGGTGGATTGCCGAGAATATGCCGAACAAGCCCGTCACTGCCTTCATTGCCGGCAGACAGGCTCCTCCGGGCAAGCGTATGGGTCACGCCGGAGCAATCATCAGCGGCGGCAAAGGTACTGCACAAGACAAGATCAAGTCACTCAATGCCGTCGGTATCGAAGTTGCGGACACCGTCGCTCACATCGGCGAGACGGTTGTCAACACGCTCAAAAAAGCAGGTATTTACGACATCTGTCATACCTGCTGATTCACAAATATTTCAGTTCGGATCAAACTTCTTCTCGACCGCCTCAAGAATAGAGTCGCGGCGAGTCTTGGAGGCGGCAAAGTAATCATAGATCGCTTGCCTGTCGCCTTTTTCTATTGCCTTGATAACCTCGTCAAAGATTGTCTGCATGTCGCGGAGGTTGGCGGCGATTGCCTTGCCGTTGGTCATGCAGATGTCTGCCCACATGTCAGCGTTGGAGGAGGCAATACGTGTCGTATCCTTAAAGCCGCCGCCAATAAGTTTGATGCAGGATTCAAGATCATCACCTGCGCGGTTGAGGAGAGTGACAAGGGCGGCGGCGGTGACGTGAGGAACGTGGCTGATGATTGAGGCGCAGCGATCGTGCTTGGCGATGTCAAGAGTGGTGAAGTTCGCCTCCGTCAGACGGAGGATACTCATCAGCTTGTCAAGAGCGGTCTTAGGTGCGCCGGTGTTCTCGACGATTACATAGGCCTTACCTTTGAAGAGATCCTTCTTCGCTGCAGTGACGCCGCTGAGTTCCCTGCCTGCCATCGGGTGGCCGGCTATGTAGTAAATGTCCGGCGGCAGGAGCTTTTGGAGATTATCGAAGATATATTCCTTGGTACTTCCGGCATCGGTGAGGATTGCCCCGCTCTTCAAATATGGCAGAATCTTCTCAACCATAGGAACTATCTGCAGAACGGGCGGCGAGAGGAAGACTATATCAGCGTCGCCGACAACTGCCTCAATATCAGAAGAGGCAAAGTCAACGGCACCGAGAGTTACTGCCGTGTCCATTGATTTCTGCGTCCTGCACAAACCGGTAATGTAAATCTTATCGCCGAGCTTGTCCTTGAGACACAACCCCAGAGAGCCGCCTATCAAGCCCACGCCTATTATTGCAAGTTTGATATTAAAGTCTGATTCACTCATAGCTTGCGTCCCATGATGTTGGCAATCGCACTCAGGTCTTTCATCAACTTGGAAAAATTCTTGGGCTTGAGGGACTGATCACCGTCAGAGAGGGCAACTTCAGGATTTGGGTGAACTTCGATTATGAGACCGTCACAACCTGCCGCGACGGCTGCCCTTGCCATAGGTTGAACCATTTGCCAGCGGCCGGTGCCGTGACTTGGGTCGGCAATGATTGGTAGGTGGGAAAGCTCCTTGATAGCTGCGACTGCGGAGAGATCGAAAGTGTTTCGTGTAAAAGTCTCAAATGTCCTTATGCCGCGCTCGCAGAACATCACCTGTTCATTGCCGCCGCTCATAATGTATTCAGCCGCATTGAGCCACTCGCTGATAGTTGCGGACAGTCCGCGCTTCAAGAGGACAGGCTTATTTGACTTGCCAAGTGCCTTGAGCATTTGGAAATTCTGCATATTCCGTGCTCCGACTTGAATAACATCAGAGTATTCTTCAAAGAGCGGTATATCTTCGCGGTCGACAACTTCGGTGATAACTTTCAAGCCATTCTCATCAGCAGCTTGACGCATGATTTTGAGACCTTCT
>CAJODU010000112.1 GCA_905233325.1 uncultured Selenomonadaceae bacterium | reverse complement strand
TTTGGTGAACCGACGGGCATTGAGCTGCCAGGTGAAGAGGCGGGTATTCTCTTTGATCCCGATTATATGGTTGACTCTGATATTGCGACTATGGCGATTGGACAGAGTATTGCCGTGACGCCGATCCAGCTTGTGGCGGCGATGAGTGCTGTTGCAAATGACGGCGTCCTGCTAAAACCTCACATTGTCAAGATGATCAAGAACGCAAACGGCACCACCTTCAGTGAAACGAAAGTGGAGGAAGTCAGACGCTCCATTGAGTCGGCGACTGATAAGACTTTGGTGAATCTGCTTGAGCAGGTTGTATCGACCGGCGGCGGCGGCAAGGCTAAAGTCAAAGGTTACAGGATAGCCGGAAAGACGGGAACGGCACAAAAGATACGCGAAGATGAACTTGGCTATCAAGAAGGGCGTTATATTGCCTCGTTCTGCGGTTTTGCACCTGTTGAAAATCCCCGCCTCACCATGCTTGTGATGATCGATGATCCCTATGGCACCTTCTACGGCGGGCAGATTGCCGCTCCTGTGGCAGGGCGTATCTTTTCGCAGATATTCAGATATTTGAGAATTGAGCCTTCAGACACCCCTGCCGCCAACGAAGATGAAGATACACCCGAAGACCTCGGCGAAGGCGATGCTGCCGGCAGTTCTGCAGCACAAAGCCCTTCATACAGACACACCGTCGCACCTGCACCTGAAGATGTTCCCAGCGGCAATTCCGTTGTGCCTGATTTCTATGGCAAGAGTATTCGCGAGGCGGCAAGGCTTGCGAATAATGCCGGTTTGAAGTTTGAGAGCGACGGTAGTGGTTTTGCCGTTGAGCAGAGCATTGGGGCAAATTCAGTAGTCGCGAGCGGCACCACCGTCAAAGTCTACTTTGCACCATAGGCAAGGTGAAGTATGCTTTACAATATCAAAGTCTTCGGTATAGTCCAAGGTGTGGGCTTTCGTCCGTTCATTGACCGCCTCGCCAACACCTTCCACCTCAATGGCAGCGTTGCCAATCGCGGCTCCTATGTTGAGATATTCGTGCAGGGGGGTGAGGGTACAGTCAAAGCCTTCGTCAATGCAATCAAAAACGAATCGCCGCCGCGTGCTATTATCATTGATATAACGATTGATATCATTACCACCGCGAAAACTTTTGCAGATTTCCGAATCATTGACAGTGAGCGTGAGAGTGGTAATATTTTTGTGTCGCCGGATATTGCCATTTGCGACAAGTGCAGGGCGGAACTTTTCGATAAAAACAACCGCCGCTACCTCCACCCTTTTATAAATTGCACTGACTGCGGCCCTCGCTTGACGATTATGCAAAAGATGCCCTATGACCGCGAGCGTACGAGTATGAGTGCCTTTCCAATGTGTGACGACTGCCGCGAGGAATACTACAACCCCACTTCTCGCCGCTATGACGCCCAGCCCGTCTGCTGTAACGCTTGCGGGCCGGAAGTATACATTCTTGACGGTGAGGAGTGCGGCGGGGAGGCAATCACCAAAGTCAGAAAGATCATCAAAAACGGCGGTATTGCTGCAATTAAGGGCATAGGCGGCTTTCATCTTGCCTGTGATGCAACCAACATTGAGGCCGTTCAGCGTCTCCGTGAGCGTAAATACCGCCCGCAGAAACCCTTTGCCGTAATGATAAATTTTTTGAAAGTTTGTCCGTCAACTCACATAGTCAACGGACATCAAAAGCCTATTGTGCTGCTCCCTAAAGACGCTGTCTGTAAAGTCGCCGAGAATGTTGCACCAAATAATCATAAACTTGGTGTAATGTTACCCTACACGCCGTTGCACCTGCTGATATTCGACTATCCCGATAATGTTGCCGACTTCCCCGAAGTGCTGGTGATGACGAGCGGCAATATCTCCGGCACTCCGCTTGCAACGAACGACGAAGAGGCACGCCGCGACCTCTCAACTATCGCTGATGTTATCCTCACTCACAATCGTGACATTCTGATTCGCTCTGATGATACCGTTATGGATATTGTGGACGGCAAGCCTTATATGATTCGTCGAAGTCGCGGTTATGCTCCTTTGCCTATTCATTTCAGTGCGGCGAAATCTATATCAGTGCTGGCCGTCGGTGGTGAGCTGAAAAATACCTTCTGCTTGAGCAAGGGCGATCTTTTCTATATGTCGCCTTATATTGGTGATCTGACTGATCTCAGAACTGTCGAGGCTCTCAAGTCCTCCGTCAAGCGAATGATTGATCTGCTTGAAATAAATCCCGACGTAATTGCCTGTGATCTTCACCCCCGCTATCATTCTACCCAAATAGCTGAGGAGCTTGCCGCTGAAATGGGTATACACGTCTTGAAAGTTCAGCATCATTACGCTCATATCTTGTCTTGTATGGCGGAGAATGATTTCAGCGACCCCGTGATTGGGGTTGCCTTCGACGGTACAGGCTACGGCACGGACGGGACTGTATGGGGCGGTGAGTTTATGATTGTTGACGCACAGGGTTTTCGCCGTGTTGATTCAATAACGCCGTTCATTCAAGCCGGCGGTGATAAGTCCTCCGTTGAAGGCTGGAGGAATGCCGTTTCAATGATATTTGATATTGTCGGCGACGTCGAAGAGACAAAAAAAATTGCCGCAAGACTCAATCTCGCTGATGAGAGGAAGTACGGCGGTCATTTGTATATGATTCAAAATAACTTCAACTGTGTCACGTCGACGAGTGCCGGTAGGCTTTTCGACGCCGTGAGTGCCATTCTCGGTATCTGCAGTCACGCCACTTTTGAGGGTGAGGCGGCGATGAAGCTGCAATATTATGCGGAATGTGGAATCAGCAGCACTGAATTGAGGGCTAATTTCTCAACGAAGGAGATATTTGCCAGCCTTTTAGAGCGTCGTCTGCACGGTGAAGATGTACACAGGCTTGCCTTTGACTTCCACTCTGCCCTTGCCGGTTATATAGTCGATACTTGCCAAAAAATCAGAGAGCGGCAAAAAATCTCGACCGTTGCATTGAGCGGCGGTGTCTTCCAAAATACCCTGCTCTTAACATTGACACTGGATAGATTGAAGGCGGCGGGCTTTGAAATCCTTCACCACAAAAAAATCCCGCCCAACGACGGCGGAATAGCCTTGGGGCAGGGCTTGGCAGTACACTTCAGTTGAAATATTTTTCACAGAGACGCAACAGCAACTGTAAATACCACGTTGCCCGTCTGTAGTCGCCGAATTGAAGAGAAGTCCTGACATTCTGACGGACAGAGTCCACAATATCCATACGTCCGATAATATTTATCACCGAAGGATCAGAACTTTCACGATTGTGAAGAATACGATTGTACATCTTCTCCCGCGTCAAATATTTCTTCTCAATGCTCATCAGCAAGGTCTCAATAGAGGATTTTTGTGCCTTCTTTTCTCGCTTGTTCATGGCTGCCCTCAAAATCAGTTGAAATAAGGTTTATATTTTTCCAGGAAAGGCTCAACGGCAGACAAAACTTTCACTTCTTGATTGGATTCCCAGAAAACTTTGCCGTCAATGCTCTTTCCGTCTTTTATTTTGCCATCGATTGACGAATTGGTCTTCATCTGCTTGTAGTGATTGTCAAAACCATTGTTTTTGTAAATGTACAAGCCGGGGTATTTTTTCTGATTCGTGCAAAGTTCCTTCATACTGTCAAAAGTAGCCTTGCCTGTAAGTTCAATGGATTTAAAGTAGGCCTTGATGATTCTTTGATTTATCTGACCGGCACCTGACGCCATCTTTCTTACAAATTGCTCTATAATCTCCTCGTCGCTGAGGTTACTTTTCTCTTCTAAAGATTTTTGATTGTCAACAGCAGGACGATTTCTGATAATTCGAGGATATTTTACGGTTCTTGTTGAATTTCTGCCGGAGTTCCTGCCGGTGAAGATTTTGGAAGCCTCAGCAGTATATCTTTTCATAAACTTTTCAAGTGCTGAATCAATACTCTCGTGCTTTAACATCAAAGCCGACTCAAAACTCAACAGTAAATCTTCATTGACGGGAATGGTCAAGATAGTCTTTTTGACTGTGCCGGTTGCATTGGTATTTTTGGCAAAGATTTTTTGCAAATGTCCAAGCAGAGCCGTACAGCCTTTATATATAGTTGAGTAAATTTCAGAATATTTACTGTTGTAAGAGGGATCGTATATGCTGCGGTGTTCACCGGCGAAGTTCATCAAAAGTAAAAATTTGTTACTGCGTCTGCCCCTCAGCAAAGTTCTGATTTGCTCTTGAGCCATGCAGATTATATAGTCATATTTGTCGATATTCGATTCATCAAACTGAACGGCATTTTTTTTGATGAAGGGAATCTGATGCTTGTGAAGTTCCTTCACCACACCCGAAGCCATTGTCTCTTCAGGATCTGTAAAGCAACCGGCGGAGGTTATGGTAACCTTGTCGGACAAGCCTTCACTGTTTACAAGATATTTCATGATAAATTCTGCCATAGGTGAGCAGCCGGTATTTTTTTTGCAGACGAACATTATTTTTACTTCGGATTTAGAGATCATCGGTATATTTATCTGCGGTTTCGATATTTTATTCCTTGTCTGTAATGTTTCAGTCCTATTTTCCATTAAATTTAAAACACCTCGAAATTAAAAAGTGGTGGGATGAATCGCCCTTGACAGTACTTCACAAAATCAATCAATACCTCAAAAAACCACTAATCATTAAAAAACTTATAGTTATAAAGATAATACAACCGAGGAACATTAAAAGCCAGTCCGGCATATAACGCCAGATTATATCTCCCGAAAGTTTCTCGATCGGCAGAGGCGAATTCTTAACGGCAACCGGCAGGTAAATCAAAGCACCCAGCAACAAGCCGAACACGCCTATACAAATGAGACCTATTATAATATCGATTGGCGGCAAGAAATCCATATAAATCCTCC
>CAJODU010000111.1:9034-10398 GCA_905233325.1 uncultured Selenomonadaceae bacterium | reverse complement strand
GGCGTAACGATCATCAAAATATTTTGTCGTGATAGTCGGAATGTAGTGGACGCCCATACTCATAAGCTGAGTTATCATAGTGGCCTTGCCGCTGGCGTGGGGGCCGAGAAATGCATAGACTTTGTTTGCCATATTTTCACCTCTAAATTTATTTGAAATATTGATTTGCCTACTGTTGTGTCACTATTTTTAAATTTTACACCTCGCTCATCATCTTATCACCAACGCTGCCGATTCTCACTTCAGCGATGTTCAAATCAGTCTCCTTGAGTTTCTCCTTGAGGCTTGGTATATAAGTTCGGAACTCATTGGCAACGGAACGCTCAGAAAAGTAAAAGCGCATATCAAGCTGGTTGCTCTCATACATTCTGAAAGTAAGCTCAACCGCTCCGATATAATCAGTGAGGACGCATATCCTCAGCCAAGTCTCCTTTTTCTCTTCGCCGGTTTCCTTGTCTTTCGCATTTTCGTCGTAAACGTGCAGATATGTCGGATAAGACGAATCGTTATCACCGACGTAGAGCGGCATCATCATCTGAAGAGAGCGGTTATTTTGTGCCGCATTCTGGACGGAAGAATTTTCACCGCCCATTGATTGACGCATTGCATTTGCAAACTCGGCAACATCACGACCGGCTCTTTTAAAAGCCTAGGCGGAGAGCTTGGAGGTCAACGGTGCCATATCACAAAGCTGCATAAAAGCCCACAATCTCGGCAGATCCGGCAACTTTTGCTGGACTGCTGCCTGTTGGACGGTTATGGGGACATTCTGCTGACAAAGGCGCAATAAATTTTGTAAATGGCGCGCCTCGCCTTCCGTCAAGTGATCTTGCGTATTGTTGATAAAGTTTTGAAGTGTGCTTGTATCTCGTTCGGTGATATTTTGATTCTTCATCAAAAGTTGTGCAATGTCCCTCATTGTGTCCATTGTCTGCGGGGTATTCTGGAGCGGCTGTTTCAGCAGGACGGTCTTGGCGGCTTGTAGGTCGGTCTTGAGTTGCTGCTGGCGGATCAAGAAATCATCACCCTGCTCAAGGCGATCAAGCTGTGCCTGAAGTTTCTGCGAGAAGAGCTGCTGCTGCCCTTGCAGACTGTTGGGATTATTGAAGTCCGATTGTGGAGCAGTCTGCCCTTGCTGTGTTGGAATTGTCGGCTGTTGCTGAGGTTGATTCATCTGCACGGCTTGCCCTTGATTCTGCATTTGCGGCTGATTTTGATTCATCAGTTGCGGCTGTTGAGACGCTTGTGGCTGGTTCATCACCTGCGGCTGCCCCTGCTGATTCAAAGGTTGCTGATTCAGTTGCCCCTGCTGATCCACCTGTTGTGCCTGTCCTTGATTCTGCATTTGCGGTTGATTTTGATTC
>CAJODU010000111.1:5012-8968 GCA_905233325.1 uncultured Selenomonadaceae bacterium | reverse complement strand
CCCTGTTGATCCACCTGCTGCGCTTGCCCTTGATTCTGCATTTGCGGTTGATTTTGATTCATCTGTTGCGGCTGTTGAGACGCTTGTGGCTGATTCATCACCTGCGGCTGCCCCTGCTGATTCAAAGGTTGCTGATTCAGAGGTTGCCCCTGCTGATTCACCTGTTGTGCCTGTCCTTGATTCTGCATTTGCGGTTGATTTTGATTCATCTGTTGAGACGATTGTGATTGATTCATTTGTTGCGGCTGTTGAGTTTGATTAGCCTGTCCTGCTTGATGTGCTTTGAGATTGCCAAACATAGACTGCAGGAATTGCCTTGCTTGAGATTGTGCCTCTTGTCTCTGTGTCTGCCCTTGCTCCTGACCTCCGACATTTGTGCTTTGTCCTTCGGCGGAAGGTCTCGGCATGAAGTACTGAACAAGCTGCTTGAGAAATCCCATTGCATCGCTTTCCTGTGCGGTTGAAGTTGAGGCTTGACCGGTACTTCCGGCTGACGGCCGAAAGAATAGCATAGAGCTGCTGAGGAAGCTGTTCAGCGGTTTTGGAGTCAATGAGCTCAAAGGCGGCTTTAGAGAGAAGAACAGGCTCCAAGGCATTGCCGCCCTCTTCACTGACGACCATGGCTTTGAAGTTTTTGAGCAAAAGTTCCATCTGATCGCTGAGTTCCATCGAAAAGCCCTTTTCAGCAAGAGCACCGATCTGACTGAGCATACGGGCAAAGTGCTCCATTGAGAATCGCTGACTTTCAAGAGTCGATCCTATCCCCTGAGACAGCGTAGATTCCATAGAGAAAGCCTGCTGCAGGACGTTTTTGACAACTTGACTGACCTCGTCCGGCAGACGCTCCATGTTGAGTTTTTCGTTGGTAGATATTTTGGACAGCACACCCGCCATATCATCAATGGCAGTCTTAATGGCAACATTAGTCTGCGGCTTAAAGCCGGAACTTGTACCGCCGTCTTCTCTGCGTTGAACGCCGTCAGTTGACCCCGGTCTCTGCGGCTGATTTACAGGTCTTATGCCTATTGCTCCTGCTTCCATTGGCATCTTTGTCACTTCCTTATCCTTGGATTAGAAAATATTTATCTGACCATTTTCATTGAATTATTACCTTGCAGTTCTGCTAAAACCATGTCTTTTGTTACATTATTAGTATTATACTTTTTCATTAAATAATCGTAAAAAGTCCACTGTTCCTCTGTAATTTCAGGACAATCTTCATCCGGTTCAATAGGTCTATCTTTTAATGCATCTAATTCTGCTTCTTCTTCGGGAGATAATTCTTCATTTGCCCTCAATATATACGTTACCATTGCCATAATACTTCTCCTTATATATTATTCCGTTAAGATAATTTGATTAGACAGCATACTCTTTACCGGTTCAAAACTTCTGCGGTGAAGTTCACATGGTCCGAATTTTTGAATAGCCTCACGGTGCAACTTGGTGCCGTAACCGCGATTGTGAGAGAATCCATATTGAGGATATTGCAAATCCCAGACATCAGTCATGCGATCCCTGGTAACTTTGGCAATGATTGAGGCAGCGGCGATTGAGGCAGAGAGAGCGTCACCGTGAATTATGGATCGCGTCTCAATGGGATCGTCAAATTTAACTTTCATTGCATCAGTAAGGACGTAGTCCGGCTGTGTTGGCAATGTTTTAATCGCCTTATACATACCATTCAATGTTGCTTGATATATATTCTCGCGATCAATCTGCTCAATATCAACACAAACCGCATTATAAGCTATGGCCTTGTCTATTATTTCATCATAGAGCCTGTCACGAACTTTGTGAGTGAGTTTTTTGGAATCATTGAGGTGGTCAATGAAGAGGTGAGACGGCAATATCACGGCTGCGACAATCATCGGACCGGCGAGAGAGCCGCGTCCTGCCTCATCAACGCCGGCAATCAGATTAAAGCCTTGACGCCTTGCCTCGTCCTCATATTCGTAGAGCCTATCGACTCTGGCTATCTCATTATTCAACTTTTCAAGAGCCCTCTGCTCCCTCATCTGTTTTATCGTCATTTTAACATCATTTCTTTAATCAATATAATCAAGCGTCACTCTGCCGAGCTTACCGCTCCTAAATTCATTCAAAACTAACCTTTGAGCTTTCTCTGAATCAACTAACCCACCCTTGCGAATACAACCGCGTTTTTTTCCGATAATCTCCAACAACTCACCGCCGTCTTGAGGTAATGGCAGGGTGAGCTTGAATCTGTCTGCAAGACCTTGACTGTAATTAACCGCTAAGGTTTCCAAGAGCCTGCAGACAACTATTTCAAGGTCGTGTATCTCGTCACTGATGGCATAAGTCCAAGAAAGTTTCAGGGCAGCCTCAGGGTCTTCAAACTTCGGCCACAAAATACCGGGTGTATCAAGGAGATCAAGCCCGTTGTCGATTTTAATCCACTGCTTGGCACGAGTCACGCCAGGGCGGTTTTCTATTTTGGTATGATTGACACCGGCGAGTCTGTTAATGAGTGAGGACTTGCCGACGTTGGGGATACCGATAATCATTGCACGGGCAGAGCGCGGCTTTGCACCGTGAGAAGTGAGCTTGTGAGTCTTAGGTTCGGCGAGAGTTTTGGCGGCTGCAATGAGTGCCTTGATCCCTGCACCTTTGACAGTATCAACGGCAACCGTCGATATACCTTCCTCGGTGAATTTATCAATCCAATCTTGAGTGGCCTTCTTATCTGCTAAATCAGCTTTACAGAGAGCAAACAGGCGGGGCTTGTCGTTCAACATATCCTTGAGCATGGGATTTTGACTGCTGAGAGGTATTCGCGCATCAAGCACTTCTATCACAATGTCAACGAGTTTTAAATTCTCCTCAATGAGCCTCTGAGCTTTCTTCATATGCCCCGGAAACCATTGGAGCTGCGGCAAATTCTTTTGATCTGATTCTGTCATTCTCTCTCCACTCATTTCTCCGTTGATGTTCATTCTGATTTTAATTATGTTTATTTGATTCTTCAAAAAAAATTTTTTTCCTGCGTTAAGTGCAAGAAGTTATCCTACTCTCAGTCCACTTTAAGGAAAAACATATTTTTTTGTGAGATAAAAATCACCGCTTTTTATTAGAAAAACTTATCGAAAAGTGCTGAAAATTGAATTGAAAACCGATAAAAAAAGCTGTAAAATGAAAAAAATGACAGGAGATGATGAAATGAACGTATTTGAAAATTTGAGAAATGGTCAGCATTATCACGTTTTTAATGATAAGGATTATGTAGAACAGGCGCACGGAGAATTTGCCCGCTGCGCTCATATTTGCCACCTGATTAACTCAACTGATCCTTATAATCGCGAAGAAATCATCAAACTTGAGAAAGAACTTTTCAATGAAAATTTGCCTGATGATTCTTTTTTTACTCCACCATTTCAGATTGACTGCGCTTGCAGACTTTTCGTCGGCAAAAATGTTTTCGTTAATCACGGTTTGACGGTAATGTCAGTCGGAACGGTTACTATTGAAGATGGCGTAATGATTGCTCCGGAAGTTGGTCTTTTTACGGTCAATCACGAGCCGAAAAATATCAGAGTTATAATGACGAAGGAAATTTTAATCAAGAAAAATGCTTGGATAGGTGCGAGAGTAAATATTTTGCCTGGCGTAACGATTGGAGAAAATGCAATAATTGGCACGGGTTCAATCGTGACAAAAGATGTGCCTGATAATTGCGTAGCAGTTGGCAATCCTGCAAGAGTGATTAAACAGATTTAAAATGCAAAGAGGCGACGGAAAAAATGGGCGTTGAACTTCCGAAATATGAAACGCCAATTTTTAATAATTTTATCCATCGCGAAAACGGCTCAAAATAATTTATTAAAAAAAATAAAAAAAGGGGTGAGGGAAAAACTTTAGACGGTGGGTAAAGGTATCAGGAAGACAGCCCGGACAGCCACCATAAAAGGTGAGTTGTGGCCAAGAAGTCGCCATAC
>CAJODU010000111.1:0-4951 GCA_905233325.1 uncultured Selenomonadaceae bacterium | reverse complement strand
AGGACAGACAGATTAAAAATTGGGTTGGGGCATCAACCCTTGGAGTAGACATTGTAAGACCTCGTTTTCGAGGCTGATGTCGTTGATACCGGAATCCCCTAGCTTTAGCTATGGGGAGTATGTCAATCACAGCAAAGGAGCGATTTTTATGCAGTATGTAAAATTCGGCAACACTGGGATGGACGTTTCAAGAATTTGTCTTGGAATGATGAGTTTCGGCAAGCCTGGCAAAGAAAATGGTGTCTTTCCTTGGGCTAAGACTTACGACGACGGCAAAGAAATTTTCAAAAAAGCCATTGAACTCGGAATCAACTACTTTGACACGGCGAATGTTTATCAAATGGGTTCGAGCGAGGAAATTACCGGTCGTTTTATTAAGGATTTCGGACTTGATCGTGATGAGATTGTTGTTGCGACGAAAGTTAATTTTGAAATGCGTCCCGGTCGTCCGAATGGCGGCGGTCTTTCTCGCAAAAATATCATGGCTGAGATTGACCACAGTTTAAAGCGACTTCAACTTGATTATGTAGATGTTTATCAAATTCATCGTCTTGACCCGAACACCCCAATGGAAGAAATAATGGAAGCACTTCATGATGTTGTTAAAAGTGGCAAGGCACGTTATATCGGTGCGTCAACAATTTTTGCATGGCAGCTCGAAAGACTTCAAAATATAGCCGAAAAGCATAATTGGACAAAATTTGTGTCTCTGCAACCGCAATACAATTTGATTTATCGTGAAGAAGAGCGCGAAATAATGCCGCTCTGCAAAGATAGAAAAATGGCTGTAGTGCCTTGGAGTCCACTTGCAGGTGGTCGCTGTGCTCACCCGTGGGGAACCAAAACTCATCGCAATTCTATTGATGAAGTCTCTCCAATGGTTTGGAACTCAACGAATGATGTTGACAAAATTGTAGTTGATAATCTTGAAAAAGTCTCAAAAGAACTCGGTTATTCTATGGCGCAAACTTCATTAGCATGGATTTTGAGCAAAGATTATATCACCGCGCCGATAGTTGGCACAACTTCAGTCAAACATATTGAAGAAGCAGTCTCGGCACTGGATATTAAACTTGATGAAGAAACGATTAAAAAGTTGGAAGCTCCCTACGTTCCGCATATTAAAACAGGTGTATTTTAAACATGAGGAGGTAGAATCGTGAAAAATTCAAAAGATGTTGTAGTATTAGTTGGCAGCGGTTCAATCGGTCAAGCAATAGCAAGGCGAGTCGGTGCAGGCGATCATATAGTTCTGGCAGATTTGCGTCAAGAAGCAGCAGATTCAGCAGCAAAAATTCTTGAGGACGCAGGATTTGAGATTTCAACTATCACCGTTGATATTTCTTCTCGTGATTCTATTTTGAAACTTATCGAACACGCTCAACAATTCGGTCAAATTAAAAATCTCATTAACGCTGCAGGTGTATCGCCAAGTCAAGCTCCTGTCAATGCGATTCTTAAAGTTGATCTTTATGGCACGGCGGTATTGATTGAAGAATTTGGCAAAGTTATCGCAGATGGTGGCAGCGGAGTTATTATTTCATCTCAATCAGGTCATCGTCTCGGCACACTCTCCGAAGAAGAAAATTATAAACTTGCCACTTCTCCAACTGAAGAATTGTTAAATCTGGACTTTATCAAAGCAATTACTGACACATTGAAAGCATATCAATATTCAAAGCGTTGCAATGGACTTCGAGTTATGTATGAGGCGACGGCTTGGGGCAAACGTGGTGCAACAATTAATGCAATCAGCCCCGGAATTATCATAACCCCGTTAGCAAATGATGAATTGCATGGTCCACGCAAAGATGGCTATCTCAAGATGATTGAAGCATCGCCGGCAGGTCGAGCAGGTACACCTGATGAAGTTGGCGACTTGGCAGCATTTTTGATGAGTAGCCACGGACGTTTTATCAATGGTGCTGATTTTCTCATTGATGGTGGCACAACCGCTTCTTACTGGTTCGGTGATTTGCAATATCTCAAAGCCACACATTAAGATAGAGACGTAAAGAAAAAATTTTTTAAGTTTGTGAGGTCAACAAATTATGGCGAAAATTTTAATTGCTTATTATTCGCGAAAAGGTCAGAATTATGTCAATGGATCAATAAAAAATCTCGTCAAAGGAAATACAGAAATTGTGGCAGAATTTATCCAAAAAGCAGTTGGCGGTGAACTTTTTGAGATTGATACAGTGAAAGATTATCCGATTGATTATACTGAATGCACGGAAGTTGCAAAAGTTGAAATTCAGCAAAAAGCACGTCCTGAACTGAAAAAATATCTTGCAAATATTGATGAATATGATAAAATTTTTCTAGGTTATCCTATCTGGTGGTCGATTCCGCCGATGGCAGTCAGCACTTTTCTTGAAAAATATGATTTCGGCGGCAAAAAAATAATTCCGTTTGCCACACACGAAGGCAGCGGACTTGGTGGAAGTGTCAGTTATCTCAAAAAAATTTGTCCAAAAGCTGAAATAATGTCAGGATTGGCAATTCAAGGAGCAAATTCAAAAAATTCAGAGTCAGAAGTTGCAAATTGGGCGAAAAAATTCATTTAAATTTCACGGGATTGAATCATCTTGATAAAACAAATGAAATATTTTCAATCGGTGGTAAAATATCAAAATTTCACGAAAGCCGCTGAAGAATGTTATATCTCACAATCAGCAATATCACAGCAAATACAAGCCTTGGAAAATGAATTGGGGATAAAATTAATCGAAAGAGACCGACGAAAAATCAAGTTGACAGAGGCAGGAGAATATTTTTATCGCAAAAGTTTGGTAATAGTAAGCGATTTTGAAAGATTATGTGCCGAAACAATACGAATAGCAAAAGGCGTTGAGCACGAGTTAAAAATCGGTTATTTAAGAAATTACAACGGCACGGAATTGAAGGAAAGTATCTCCGAATTTAATTTGAAATATCCTGAAGTATATCTGCAAATTTCGAGCGGCACTCACGAAGAATTGTATTATGAGCTGAGAAATGGTAAAATTGATATTGTGATAAATGATTTGCGGCGGAAATCATCAGATCAATATGTCAATTATTTTTTGACGAAAAGTTATTTTTATGCGGAATTGGCAAAAAATAATCCATTGTCGCAGCTGGAAACGATAACAATGGACGAATTAAAAAATACGCCGCTGATAATAATTGCACCGGAAGGACAGCGACAGAATGAAGAATTATTTTACAGAGAATATTTAGGAGTGAAAGGTGATTTTATATTCGCCGAAAATTTAGAGGAAGCACATTTGCTGGTGATTGCAAACAAAGGATATTTTCCGATAGATTTTTATAAAATGCCGGAATCATCGAAAATATTAAAATATGTGCCGATAATTTACAATGAAAATCAAATTGAAATAAAATATTATGCATTTTGGAAAGCAGATACGACAAAAAAATATATAGAAGAATTTGCTGAAATATTAAAATCAAATTTTCCGAAATAAAAATAATATTTTGGAGGGATAACAATGTCAGAAATTTCTAGGAGGGATTTTTTTAAAATGGTAGGAGTAACAGCAGCAACGGCAGCGGTAGGGAATTTTAAAGTCTCTGAAGCGGCAAAGACTAAAAATGTCAAGTTGACGAGACAAGCCCCGATTATTGGGAGCAAATTGGTAGAAAGTGGAGCGAGCGGCTCTACTGCAAAGGTTTATTTCACAAAAAATATTGACGCGGATCATCTCATCAAGCTCTACAATCTCATCAATGATGAAATTTATGGCAAAGTTGCTATCAAACTTCATACCGGTGAAAAGCACGGTCCGAACATTCTGCCGCGCGATCTTGTGAAAGAGTTCCAGGCTCAAGTTCCAAACAGCACTATTGTTGAATGCAACACGCTTTATCCAGGTGATCGTTTCGACACTAAAGGACATCGTGAGACTCTTGAAGTCAATGGCTGGACTTTTAGCAAGGTTGACATCATGGACGAGGACGACAAGACAGTCGCACTGCCTGTCCGTGATCCCTTCCACCTTAAAGAAGTTGATATGGGTGCTCATCTCGTCAATTATGATTCATTGATAGTACTCACACATTTCAAAGGGCATGCAATGGGCGGTTTTGGCGGCTCAATGAAAAATATTGCAATAGGTTGTGCTTCCGGTCACCTTGGCAAAGCTCAAGTTCATGGTGTCGATCCAAATAATGTTCCGGAAAACTATCTTGAATGGCCGAATAAGGACTACTTCATGGAACTTATGGCAGACAGTGCTCAAGCAACTTGCAACTACTTCGGCAAGCATATTGTATTCTTAAATGTTATGCGTCGAATCAGTGTTGATTGTGACTGTGCCGGCGTGACTGCCGCTGAACCGACAATGGCTGATCTTGGTATTGCCGCTTCAACTGACATTCTTGCCGTTGACCAGGCTTGTGCTGATATGGTCTATTCGGCTTCTGACAGTCATGATATGAAAGATCGTATTGAGTCTCGTCATGGACTACGCCAGCTCAGTGCAATGGCAGAAAAGAAAATGGGTAATCCTCAATATGAGTTGATAAATATTGATTAAATTTTGTTAAATGGTGTTAAATCGTTGTGATCAGTGCATTTTATCGTAGAAAAAAATAAACGATTTAGGGTTTGCTGATTTCATTCTGAGCAAGATATTTGCCGTGAGTTTTCTCTCCTTGATTGTTTTTGCAATTTTATCAAAGAGAGCAACTCATGGCTTATTTTTATAATTTACCAACACGCTCTAGTAAAAGATAATAATGACTACACCTCCGTCAATCTGTGCAGAATAACAACATGACGGAGTATTTTTTTTGTGATAAGGCACAAATAAGGCACATTTTTATCATTTTGAAATTATAAAAGCCTCGGAAACATCTCCGAGGCGTTGATTTCAATGGAGCCGACTGCAGGATTTGAACCTGTGACCTGATCATTACGAATGACCTGCTCTACCAACTGAGCTAA
>CAJODU010000110.1 GCA_905233325.1 uncultured Selenomonadaceae bacterium | reverse complement strand
ACTGTTAATGCAGTTCTCTTATGAACTTCTTACAGTTTCCTGTAAGCACAGACTATATCTCATCCCTCAGCTTTACCTGTTAGGGTCTGCCCACTTCCAACCGCTTGGTTGTACTCACCTCAGGAGTGATAGTCGTTGAACCTTTTCCTGTTCGGAACTTGGCTGCTGATTACCCATTCTTTAACACTTAGGATTTAACCTTGTGCCATACAACAGATTTTTTCTGCTTTCGCTACTTTCACGCTTGAGCTTGTTTCATCTCTACGTTGTAGTTCTGTTGTCTTTAGGGTATTCCAGCAATTCAGGCAGTAGAGGAGGATTGCAAGTCCTCACTACGTACAAATTTCTCTATACGCTTACCTTGTTGCGGCTTATATCCCCATAGCTAAAGCTAGGGGGATTACGCCGCTTTTTGCTTATATCCCCATAGCTAAAGCTAGGGGGATTACGCCGCTTTTTGATAAAAATTTGTTGAAAACTTTGTAAATCTTCTGGGTGCAACGCCTTAACATCAGTGAAAGCATAATCACGACCGAGCATGTGATATTTATTTTCTCCGAATTGATGAAATGGCAGAAGTTGCACTCGCGTTGCTCCGACTTCTTTTAGTCTCTGTACAAAACCTCTTGCATCTTCAAGTGAATTATTGTAATCAGGAATGACCGGCAATCTCGGCAGAACTTCTTTTCCGGCGTCGATAGCATACTTCATATTTTTAAGGATCGGCACATTTGATACGCCGGTTTTTTCTTTATGTTTTGATTCGTCCCAATGCTTGATGTCAAACAACAGTAAATCTAAATATTCAATGACACGCTGAAATATTGCCGGCGAGGCAAAACCTGTTGTTTCAATCGCTGTGTGAATATTTTTTGCTTTCAATGCTTTCAATAACTCAATCGCAAATTCCGTCTGCATAGTTGCTTCACCGCCGGACAAGGTAACACCGCCGCCACTTTCCTCATAAAATGGTAAATCCTGCATAACCACTTGCATTATCTCATCAACGGTCTTGCGTTCACCTTCTGCTTTAAGTGCATGAGCAGGACACTTTTCAATACAAATTCCACGTTCAGAGCAGACACCGGCCTCGGAACAGCGTTTATGGTCAACTTTGATTTTATTATCAACATTTTTAATCGCAAGCGTCGGGCAACTCATAACACAAGTGTTGCAATGCAAGCATTTTTTCTCGTCCCACATGATTTGGACTCTCGGCTCTTGTGATTCCGGATTAGCGCACCAAGTACATTTAAGTGGGCAACCTTTAAAAAAAACGACCGTACGAATACCGGGTCCGTCATTAATGCTGAACTTCTGAATATTGAATATCATGCCATATTTTACGTCTTCTTTCATCAAACTCACCCCAATTCATAATTTTTTTAGATTATATCAGATTTATTGCAAAAATCAAAATAACACTTGACAAATATTTTCTTTTGTTATATATTTTTCTTACGAATGAAACTTATTATAAAATTAATGAAAGCGGTGATATTATGGAAAACAAAGAACACTTCGGCGAATTGACCGCAAGAATGAAAAAATTTCGTGAAGAAGTGCTTGACGAAAAACCACACATTGACGCTGAACGTGCTGTCCTCGTGACTAAGGCTTACAAGGCGAATCAAAATCAGCCGCCGGTTATGAAACGTGCACTCGGTTTGAAAAATATCCTTGAAAAGATGACCATTTACATTGAAAATAATTCACTACTCGCCGGCAATCAGGCAACCAAAAATTGCAATGCTCCTATATTTCCCGAATATACAATGGGCTTCGTGATGAAAGAGCTTGACCTTTTTGAGAAGCGTGACGGTGATGTTTTCTACATCACTGAGGATACCAAGCAGCAACTTCGTGAGATTGCGCCATTTTGGGAAAATAACTGTCTGCATGATAGAGGAATGGCTCTTTTGCCTGATGAAGTGCTTGACGTGTTGCCAAGTTTGGGTATGGAAGGCAAACTCAACGCCGGTGATGCTCATTTAGCGGCGAATTATGAGAGATTGCTTAGAGAAGGTCTGATCGGTTATGAAAATCGCGCTCGTGATTATCAAGCAAAGTTAGACTTGACTGATCCTGATAGTATTGACAAGAATATTTTTTACAAGGCAGTTTTGATTGTCATTGATTCCGTTCGTAAGTTTGCGTTGCGTTATTCAAAACTTGCGGCAGAATTGGCGGCTAAAGAGAAAGATTCAAAACGTAAGGCAGAGCTGGAGGAAATCAGCCACATTTGTGAAAAAGTCCCTTACTATCCTGCTGATTCTTTCCGTGAGGCGGTTCAGGCGGTCTGGTTTATTCATGTGATTTTGCAGATTGAGTCAAATGGTCATTCACTGAGTTATGGCAGATTCGACCAATTTATGTATCCGTACTACATCAAGGATATAAAATCAGGAAAAATCACAAAAGAAGACGCTTTGGAACTTTTGACTTGTCTTTGGATAAAAACTCTGACAGTGCAGAAAATTCGCTCACAGGCTCATACCTTGAGTTCGGCGGGTTCACCGATGTATCAAAATGTCACAGTCGGCGGTCAAACGGTTGACAAAAAGGACGCCGTTAATGAGTTGTCGTTCTTGGTGCTTCAATCAATCGCTCAAACTCGCCTCACCCAACCTAACTTCACAGTTCGCTATCACGCAAACATCGACAAGAAATTCATGGACGAGTGCATTGAGGTTATGAAACTCGGCTTCGGTATGCCGGCTCTCAACAATGATGAAATTATTATTCCGTCTTTCCTCAACTGGGGCGTCAAAGAAGAAGATGCCTATAATTACAGCGCGATCGGCTGCGTTGAGACGGCAGTGCCCGGCAAATGGGGCTATCGCTGCACGGGAATGAGTTATATCAACTTCCCGCGAGTGTTGCTCTGTGCTATGAATAACGGCGTTGATATGACCAGCGGCAAGCGTTTCACGAAAGGTTACGGCTACTTCAAGGATATGACAAGCTATGAGCAGTTGATGGACGTTTGGGACAAGACTGTCCGCGAGATGACGAAATACAGTGCGATTGTTGAAAATGCTATTGATAAAGCCTCTGAGCGTGATGTGCCGGATATTCTCTGCTCAACTTTGACTGATGATTGCATTGCACGCGGCAAGACTATCAAGGAAGGTGGCGCAGTTTACGATTTCATCAGCGGCTTGCAGGTTGGCATTGCTGATATGGCTGATTCACTTGCGGCTATCAAAAAGTTGGTATTTGAGGAGAAAAAAATAACGCCCGCTCAACTTTGGGACGCTCTGCTTGATAACTTTGAATCGCCGGAGAATCAGAAAATCCAAGATATGCTCATTAATGACGCTCCGAAGTACGGCAATGATGATGATTCTGTTGATGAGCTGGTTGTTGAGGCTTATGATTCTTACCTTGACGAGATAAAGAAATATCCGAATACACGCTATAAAAGAGGACCGATTGGCGGGATTCGCTACGGCGGCACATCGTCAATCAGTGCTAACGTCGGGCAAGGAATGGGTACTATGGCGACTCCGAACGGTCGAAAAGCACATGAGCCACTCGCCGAAGGTTGCTCACCAGCTCACAATGCCGACAAGAATGGTCCGACTGCGGTGTTTAAGTCCGTCTCAAAACTGCCAACTGAGAAAATCACCGGCGGTGTGCTGCTCAATCAAAAAATGACGCCGCAAGTCCTCTCGAAGGAAGAGAACAAGCAAAAATTGATTATGCTGATTCGGACTTTCTTCAATCGTCTGCACGGCTATCACGTTCAATATAACATCGTTTCGCGTGACACGTTGATTGACGCTCAACTTCACCCCGAAAACCACAGAGACTTGATTGTCAGGGTTGCCGGTTACAGTGCATTCTTCAATGCACTCAGCAAGGCTACGCAGGACGACATCATCGGCAGAACCGAGCAAACATTATAGATTATTGGAGGTATTATTTTGAAACTCATTATTGATGATGCTCACATTGACCAAATTAAGAAAATCTACAAGTCCTATCCAGTTGACGGCGTGACCACTAATCCAACAATCCTTGCACAGAGTGGTCGTCCGCCTTACGAGGTTTTGAAGGAAATCCGCGAATTTATTGGCGCAGATGCTGAGCTTCATGTTCAAGTTGTTGCAAAGACCGCTGACGGTATGGTTGAAGACGCTCATCGCATTCAGCAGGAACTCGGCAAGAATACCTATGTCAAAATTCCGTCGATTGAAGAAGGCTTCGAGGCTATGCAAAAACTCAAAGCTGAAGGTGCAAACATCACAGCAACGGCAATTTATACACCAATGCAAGCATTTTTAGCAGCTAAAGCTGGAGCTTCATATGCCGCACCTTACATCAACAGAATTGATAATATGGGTTATGATGGCGTGGCGATTGCACAACATATTCACGACATTTTCAAAAATAATAATCTTAACGCAAATGTTTTGGCAGCAAGTTTTAAAAATTCGCAACAACTTCTTGAGCTTGCAGAGTATGGCGTTGGTGCTGCAACTGCTTCACCTGATGTTATCTTCTCACTCGTTAAGAATGAGGCAATCACTTCAGCTATCAACACTTTCATCAAGGATTTTGAAAAGCTTGTAGGTGAAGGCAAAACTATGAAAGATTGCTAAAATTTACAAATAAAATAGAATTTATGGGACTGCCGGTCATTTTGATAAATTATGATTTGAACGTCGTGCCTATAATCGTTTCATTATATTTCGGCTCTAGCAATTATATTGAAAACAAATGCGGGTTATTATGCCCGTATTTTTGTTTTAATTTTCAAATGAAATTTTTATTTACTAAAACAAATAATATGATATAATAGAACGAAATATAATTAAGGAGAAATGATAATGCATGTACGTCACACAAAAATTTTAAATATTCTAAACAAAAAGAAAAAGGTCACTGTAACAGAATTATCCGAGACTATTGGTGTATCAGAAGTGACGATAAGGAAAGATTTATCGCAGTTAGAAAAAAATGGACTTTTGAGCAGAGAACATGGATAT
>CAJODU010000109.1:16458-22650 GCA_905233325.1 uncultured Selenomonadaceae bacterium | reverse complement strand
CTCAACAACGGCAACATCGTCAAAAGTTCCACCCTCACCAACACCAACAATGCTTAGTATAGGAGTGATCTCATTGGATATCATCAAACAATCAACAGGTACAACACTATCAGTAGCACTCGTCGGGCGGCTCGACGCCGTCACCGCAATACAGCTCGACTCAGTGCTCAAGTCCTCGCTCGACGGCGTCCAACTACTCACCCTCGACCTCAAGGATCTCATCTACATCGCCTCAGCGGGTCTGCGGATCCTGCTCAAGTATCAAAAGCTGCTCGACAAGTCAGGGGCTGTGATGTCAATCCGCAATGTCAGGACAGAAGTCCGCGAAGTCCTCGATATGACAGGCTTCAGTGACTTCCTCCACATCGTCGACAGTCCGACTAAAAAACTCTCAATTGAATTCTAGGGGGTGTTGATATGGTTAAAGGTTTTGAATTCGAGGGCCTCAGACTCAGGGCTAAGGTCCCTATTCCGTTCGTTTCGTTGAAGAGAACTTCTACCTGCCTCAGAAGGTCTACGTTGAGGGCTACTTCCCCGTCGGGACGGTCTTCACCTTCCAAGAGGCCGTCTGCAGCAAGAAGCAGAATCCCTTCGGCGATCAGATCAACGACTACTGCCACGCCGCCGCCCTCGTCTACACCAACAAGCTCAACGGCGCGTCTGCCGACGACGAGGAGCAGAAAATCATCTTCCACGTCGACCTCAGCGCACTGTTCCTGCTCTTGGATCCAATCGACGAGACCGGCACAATCATCGAACTTTAAGGAGTGATTAGAATGGAAATCAATAAGAACGCAGCGGGGGATAAACTGACGCTGGAAATAGTCGGGAGGCTTGACGCAGCGTCAGCACCGCAGCTTGAGAAAGAACTCAACGCCTCACTGACGGGCGTCAAAAGCCTGATCTTTGACTTCAGCAAGCTGGAATACATTGCCTCGGCGGGCTTGAGGGTGCTGCTTGTCGCCCAGAAACGTATGAACAAGCAGGGGGATATGGTAATCAGGAACGTCAAGGAAGAAGTCAATGAAGTGCTTGAGATGACGGGATTTAGTGACTTCTTGAACATTGAGGAGTAAGCTATGAAAGAAGAATTGATAGTAGACGCGAAAGTGGAGGAGCTGGAGACAGTCCACGCCTTCATACACAAAGCCCTTGCGCCCTGCAATATTCCTAAACGTGCTCTTATGCAGCTTGACCTGGTTGTTGAGGAAATCTTCGTAAACATAGCCAGCTACGCCTACAGCCCGACGACCGGCAAGGCGAAGATTGAGCTTGATATGAGCGCGGAGCCGCTGGAGGTAGATTTGACTTTCATCGACAGCGGCACCCCCTACAACCCGCTTGAACAAGCCGATCCTGATTTGACGCTTTCCATTGAAGAGCGCGAGATTGGCGGTCTGGGTATCTTCCTTACCAAGAAAATGGTTGACAGTATCAGCTACAACTATATCGACGGGCAGAACGTCTTGCGGTTTAAAAAGATTCTGGAGGTGGCGAAGTGATAGTCTACGCGACGCACCGCGGGGGGAGGTATCTGCCATTTGCGAAAAGCCTGCAGGAAGTGCCGGAGGGCAAGCGTGGACTGTATGTCAACTTGACGAACCGCTGCAACTGCGACTGTGTCTTCTGTCTGCGGCAAAAGAAGGAAATGGCGGCAGAGGCAAGCCTGTGGCTGGAACGAGAGCCGACCCTTGCGGAGGTCGTGGCGGCATTGGAGGCGGCGGATTGGGAGTTTGTGAGCGAGGCGGTCTTCTGCGGTTTCGGAGAGCCGACGCTCAGGCTTGAGGAGCTGCTTGGGGCGTTGAGACACATCAAAAAAAGCCGCCCGAATATATCGACACGGCTTAATACTAATGGCTTGGGCGAGCTTGCCCACGGCAGGGAGATTGCCTCGGACTTTGCCGGCTTGCTTGATGTTGCCTCAATCAGCCTCAACGCCTCCACGGCGGAGCGTTACCTCAGCTTGACGCGGGCAGAGTACGGTATTGACGCCTTCGAGGCTATGTTGACCTTCGCCGAGCACTGCAGGGCATATATCCCGAAGGTCGTTATGACAATAGTCGACAAAGTCAACAGCGAGGACGAGATCAATCGCTGCCGCGCCCTCTGTGCCGCCCGCGGCCTCACTCTTCGCGTCCGCCCCTACGAGGCCGACTGAATCGTTGAAGGTGAGGTAAATGATGCAGAGAGAGCAAATTCTTGAGAAAATAAAGCGAATGTGCCTAATGGACGACGCTTTCTTCAACGTCTGTATGGACGGCAGTCCGGAATGTGTAGAGCTAATCCTGCGGATCATAATGGACGAGCCGACCTTGCAGGTGCAGAACGTGACGACACAGCGGACTATAGCCAACATTAGCTGCCGCGGCGTTCGTTTTGATGTAATGGCGACGGCAAACGGCAAAGTCTATGATATAGAGGTGCAGCGCGCCGATGAAGGGGCGATCCCGCAACGGGCGCGCTACAATGCTTATATGATTGGAGCAAACGAACTTCGCAGCGGCAAAGCCTACAACGAATTACCTGAGAGTTGCGTCATCTTCATCACTGCACGCGACGTTATAGGCGACAGTCTGCCGATATATCACATTGACAGGATAATCCGCGAGACGGGCAAGCCATTCGCCGACGGTGACCACATAATCTACGTCAATGGTGAGAATCGCGACGATACGCCGCTTGGCAGGCTTATGCAAGACTTCTTCTGTGCCGTGCCTAATGAGATGAACTATCCCGTACTTGCAAGGCGTGCAAGGTATTTCAAAGAAGACGAGGGGGGTGTAGCTAAAATGAGTCCGATAACGCAAGAAATCTTTGACGAAGGCAAAATTGAAATGGTAGTTAAGATGTTGAGAGCCAAACAAACTTTAGAATTCATCTCTCAAATATCCGAATTCACAATCGAAAGAATCAAAGAGATAGCGAAACAGAATGATATAGCGATCGTTGAATAGCACAGAAGACGAGGGGGGTGTAGCTAAAATGAGTCCGATAACGCAAGAAATCTTTGACGAAGGCAAAATGAAGGGCAAAATTGAAATGGTAATTGAGATGTTGAGAGCCAAACAAACTTTAGAATTCATCTCTCAAATGTCCGAATTCATCCGAATTCACAATCGAAAGAATCAAAGAAATAGCCGCTCAGAATGATATAGCAATCGTTGAGTAACTACTTGGACTGTGATTCAGTAGGCGAGGTGTAACCGGGCTTGACATTACCGCAGCTTTGAATATTTTCGTTGAAGTCATTGAAGTTGAGACTGCAATCAAGGCTTGATGAAGCGGAGCAGAAATCGCCCTCACGAAGGATAGGAGCCAACTCATCAGCCTGCGAGGCCGACTGAATCCTCAATAAACCACTCAGCGTAGGCGTTGGTGGCGGCGTTGGTGTAGGTTTTGGTGCTCGTCCCCCCGTTGTCGGTGACGGTTATCGCCTTGCCCTTGGCGTTGCGGACAGTGACAGTGCCGGAGGTGGTGGTGAGGACGACGTGGCTGCCACGGAGGGAAGAGGCTGTAACGGAGCCGCTAGCCAGGCGGATAGTATCTTGACCGGCGGTATAGTCGGTGATGACATCGTTGCCGGCGGTGTGGAGGAAGACATCACGGCCGAGGCCGCCGGTTAGGGTATCTTTGCCCTTGCCGCCGCTCAGGGTATCATTGCCGCTGCCGCCGTTCAGGGAATCGCTCCCCCCGCCGCCGTTGAGGCTGTCGTTGCCGTTGTTGCCGTACAGGGTATCGTTGCCGCTGCCGCCTTGTATCGTATTGGCGAGGGCGTTGCCCGTAATCTTAATCGCCTTGGTGCGGGCAGAGGCGTCAGCAGTGAGGATATCGCTGCCCACCGTGACCGAGACGGGGGTGGTATTGTCTAATACAAGCCTCATCGTGTCTTGATAGGGCTTGCTTGTGGTGCCGTAAGCGTCGGTGAGGGTTATCGCCTTGCCCTTGGCGTTCTTGACGGTGATAGAGCCGCTGCCGACGCAGAGAATCACGTCGCTGCCGCTGATTGAAGAGTTCGTGACGGAGCCGCTGCTCAGGCGGATAGAGTCAACGCCGACGCTGTAGTCAGTGATAGTGTCGTTGCCGCCGCTGTAGATGAAGACATCGCTGCCCGCGCCGCCGGTTAGGGAATCGTTGCCCGCGCCGCCGCGGAGGGTGTCATCGCCCGCGCCGCCGTTGAGGTAGTCATTGCCGGCGTCGCCGCTGAGGGAATCGTTGCCGGCGTTGCCGTAGAGGGAATCCTTGCCGGTGCCGCCGCGGAGGGTATCGCCGCCCTTGGAGCCGCGGATAACATTGGCGAGGGCGTTGCCGGTGATGTTGACGGCCTTGGTGCGGCTTGCGGCGGTGATAGTCTTGACGGTGCTGTAGTAGTCGCCGGCGTTGAGGGTGCCGTTGAAGGCGTTGTTAAGGGTCGCGACAGTGCCGGCGGCGTTGTAGGTGAGGCCGACGGGGACACCATAGACGGAGGCGGTGCCGTTGACGGTGATTGCCTTACTTGCACCGTCTTTGACTTTGATTGTCCCCCCGTCAGTGGTGAGGATCACATCGCTGCCGCTGAGCTTGGAGTCCGTCACACCGCCGCTGACGCTGATAGAGTCCTCGCCTTCGCTGTAATCAGTGACAACGTCATTGCCGCCAGTATAGATGAAAACGTCAGTCCCCCCGCCACCGGTGAGGGTGTCATTGTAATTGCTGCCTGTGATAGTATCTTCGCCACTTCCGCCTTTGATACTCCACCCGCGGCTGCTTTTGCTTGCATTGATTGCCTGGGCAATGCGCTCAACCGCTGCGTACTTGCCCAAAGCAGTGACAGTGCCGACTTGTGTCCTCCCGTTGGGGACGCTTGCAGTGGTGAAAGTCGCCTGAGCCTTGCCTGTGGCGGTGGTGGTGACAGTGAAGACCCCGCTTGCAGCGGCACTGTTGAGGTCGACGACGGCAGTGCCGGTGAAGACCTTCTCGCTGACCTGCTTGGCAAGGTATCTGAATAGCATATAACCGCCGGCATAGCAGTCATACTTGTCTTCGGAGCTTGAGCGGGTGTAGTACATCGCCTTGCGGAGAGTCTCGGCATTAGCAGCTTGGGCAAGGCGGACAATCTCCCCCCTGCGGCTGTCATCAACGCCGTGGACAAACTCGGCAATGCCCTCATCAACGCAAACGGGGCTGTTATCCCAAAGAAGTTCATTCTCATTGGCACTCATCACGGCGTGAGTGAGCTCGTGAGCGAGGATCCTGTCAAAGTAGACGCCGCGGCTCCTCTTGCCGCTGTGCTCGCCGCCGCTGATGTCGATATTCTCGAAGGCCTGAGTGTAGATGTTGATGTTGTAGAGGTTGGCGTCGGCCAGGGTAGAGGTCGCCGTGCGGTCGAAGGTGATAGTGAGGGTGTGACTTCTGACGTCCCCCTCCCTGTAGCTGATACCAATGCTCTTCTCGACGAGGTCAAAGGCAGGTTGGAGCCACCAAGAGTAGAGGGCGGCAACAATCTCCTTCTCCCTGTCGGTGAGGGTGTCCTCGCTCGGCCATACCACAGTGACGCCGTTGAAGACAGTTGTGGCGGTGGGAGGGTAGACAGCCTCAGTGGTCGTGTCTTCGGGGATAATATCCTCGGCGGAGATTTGAGTGGCGGAGCCGCCCGCGTCGTAGCCGGTGATCGCGCCGGTGTCGGTGTTGGTGAGGACAATGCCGCAATATTCCTTGAGGAACGCGGCAGTCTTGGAGTTGAGGGTACGATTAGTGGAGGCACCGTCGCCGCCGTGGAGGGAGACATCACTGACGAAGGCGGAGACAAGGGCGTCCCAATCAGCATACAGCCCGCTTGAGGCGTAGTTGACAGCCTCATCAAGCGCGGCGATACCGTAAGTCTCGGACTCATCTAAGGATTTGACGAACCTTTTAATAATATCTTGCTGAACAGCCATAAGCTACCTCCTGTCAATGAGGGGCTGAATCACCCCTGCTTCATATAATCCATATACTGCGTCTGATTCACCGCTGACCGCAAGCATAAAGTCCGTGCGGAGGGCGGCGAGATAGGACTGGATATTGTTGTTGAAGTCGGCGAGGTTAAAGGTGAGCGTCTCCGTCCGGACATCATATTCAAAGTACTTCGTGAGGAAGGCTGAAATCTTCTGAGCCACCACATCGTTCGATAAAGCCATAAACTTACCTCCAATCAGTACAGGTTAAGAGATATTC
>CAJODU010000109.1:11370-16347 GCA_905233325.1 uncultured Selenomonadaceae bacterium | reverse complement strand
GCCACCACCCCCTTCGTCCCATTGCTCAACGTCACCCGCGAGCCAATGAGGCTGTCCTTAATCCTCGTCAGCAAAGGCACACAGACAACAGGGTCAAGGCTTGAATACATCTCACGGACAAAGTAAGCAACCGCATTGAAGGGGGTCTGTTTGACGCTCCCCTCCCTCTCGGCAGTCAAATCATCATAAACGTTGGCAACGGCGACAATTCTGGCGTAGGGGTGGATAGCCTCCCCCGTGAGGCCGTTGGGAAAGCCCGTGCCGTTCATCTTCTCGTGGTGGCTTAGTGCTACCTTCTGAACAACTTCACTCATACCCGCCTTCTTGAGCATATCCGCGCCGTCTTCGCAGTGTCTCTGATAGGTTTTGAGGTCTTCATCTTCGAGGTTGTCGGGAACCCTGTCAATGAGGCGATCCGGCAGCTTGACTTTGCCGACATCGTGAAGAAAGGCAGCAGTGACAACCGTTCGTATATCCTCCCAGCCGAAGTGCATCCACTTTGCAATGATACCTGAGAGAATGGCGACGCGTTCAGAGTGGAGCGCGAGGGTAGTGCTCTTGTGGCCGAGGGAGAAGAGATAGTCGATAGTGCCGCTGTTGTCCGCGAGGGGGAGGATATGGGCGGCCACCTTCTGCGTCTGCTCCTTGGGTATCTCCCCCTTCTTGAGAGAGTCGAAGACTTCATCAGCGTACTTCGAGACTACATCAAACTCGTGATTAAAGGCTTTGTTACGCTTGAGGACGGCGGAGGCTTGCTGATAGTTTTGACTCAAATCGAATTCATCTTTGACATACACAACGGGAATATCAAGTGACTTGAGCCGCGTGATATGGGCATTGCTGAGGAGTGTGCCTTCAGACAGGACTATCACCATATCCTCATTTGTGACAGTCCTTGCAAGCGTCATACCAACCTCCAGCCTCTCCACGGATACTGCTTTCATCTAAACGACCTCCTTCAACAAATATAGCAGCGGCGCGGCTTTAAAAGTTGGCGAGCCTCAGAATCCTCTCACAGAGTTCAGGGAAGGCGATACCTGCGGCAGCGGCGGCGTCGGGGACAAGCGAAGTCTCCGTCATACCGGGGACGCTGTTGACTTCGATAACGTAGGGGGTGTTGTCCTCGGCGAGCATAAGGTCAACACGGGCGACACCGCAGCACTTGCAAGTCACAAAAGCCTTCACGGCAAGGGCTTGGACTTCCTTGGTGAGCTTGTCGGGGAGGGCAGCGGGGCAGATATGCGTGGAGGCACCCTTGGTGTACTTGCTCTCGTAGTCGTACCTGCCGCTGACGGTGGTGATTTCGATAACAGGGAAGGCCTCGGCGTGTTCGGCATTGCCCCAGACGGCAACCGTGAGCTCGCGGCCTTTGATGAATTCTTCGACGAGGATCTCCTCACCGAACTCAAAGGCAGCCCGAATGGCGGGCACGAGAGCCTTCTTCGTCTCAACAATGTAGACGCCGATACTGGAACCTTGAGAGGGGGCTTTGACTACAACAGGGAACCCCAAAGCCTTCTCAATGTTGTCAGTGACAGCTCTGCCGCGCTCCTTTGCGGTCTTGCGGTAGACGAGGGAGCGGGGGGTATTGATACCTTCGGCGTTGAAGATACGCTTGGCGGTGATCTTGTCCATAGTGAGGGCGGCGGCGAGGGTGCCGGAGCCGGTGTAGGGGATATTGAGCATATCGAGCGTACCCTGAACAAGGCCGTCCTCGCCGTACTTGCCGTGGACAGCGTTGAAGACTATGTCACATTCACTGTCGCGAATATCGCCGGCGAAGGTCTGCGGGTTGAGTTCCATACCCTCGGCGTCGTAGCCCTTGGATTGCAGAGCCTCAAGGATAGCCTTACCTGTGCGGCGGGAGACTTCGGCCTCAGTGGACGTGCCGCCCATCACCACAACAATCTTCTTGCGACGCTTGAGCATTTCGACAAGTTCCTCACCGACGCGGTAGACATCACCGGCACCCATAGTGATGACGAGATCCCCCTCCTCGACGACGTCAACGAGATACTCGGCAATGCTGTCAACGCTGGGGATATAGGAGACGTCCTGGCTGGTGGTTTCGATGACTTCTTTGAGCATTGCCTCCCCCGTGACGCCTTCGATTGGCTTCTCACCGGCGGCGTAGATGTCCGTGAGGACGAGGACGTCGGCATCTTTGAAGGCAGAGCCGAACTCTTTGAGCAGGAGCTTAGTCCTACTGTAGCGGTGAGGCTGGAAGACGCAGACGAGGCGGCGGGGGTTGGTGTCGCGGGCTGCCTTGAGGGTAGCGGCAATCTCAGTCGGGTGGTGGTTGACGTGACCTTTAGTCTGGAATCTGCGCTTGGCACCGTGGAACTGTGATAGCCCCTTGGCAATATCCTCAAAGTCCACGCCGACCTCCATAGCCGTGGCGATTGTCGCAAGGGCGTTGAGGACGTTGTGCTGGCCGTGAATCTTCAACGTAACGCGTCCGAGTTCCTCCCCCCCGCGGCGGACGTCAAAATCAATCCCGTCGGCGGTCTTCTCAATGATGGTGGCGATATAGTCGGCGTCGTTGTCAATCGCGTAGGAAATGACCCTGCGGTCGAGCTTACCGGCAAGGTTGCGGAGGTTCTCATTGTCGAAACAAAGCACCGCCGCGCCGTCCTTGTCGGTGTTGCTCAGAAAGTTGCTAAAGGCCTTGCGGATATTGTCAACCGTGCCGTAGTGGTCGAGGTGGTCGTCCTCAATGTTGGTGACGACGGAGATAGCGGGCTTGAGCTTGACGAAGGAGCCGTCACTCTCGTCGGCCTCAGAGACAAGCCAGTCGCTCTTGCCGAGGATCGCACTTGTGCCGAGGTCTGCGGACTCTCCGCCGATGATGATAGTCGGGTCGACGCCGGCATTGAAGAGGACAAAGCCAATCATTGAGGTGGTGGTCGTCTTGCCGTGAGCACCGGCGACGGCGATACCCTTCTTGGAATTGAGCAGGGCGGCGTTGATGTCGGAGCGGTGGAGTATATTCATATTGAGCTTCTTGGCGGCGGCAATCTCAGGATTGTCTTGTGGAATCGCACTGGAGATGACAACGGCGTCGAGGTCGTCTTTGATGTTGCTTTCGTCGTGCCCGATGAATACCTTTGCACCGCGTCCTTTGAGCATTTTGACAGTCGGAGAGTCCGCCCTGTCCGAGCCGGAGACCTCATAGCCCAAATCCAAAAGAATCCTCGCCAGCGGACTCATACCTGCACCGCCAATCCCTACAAAATGTATCTTCTTAATACCCTTCAAAATCAATTCAAAACACCCCTCAATATCTATAAACTATCAGTTACTATCATTGTTATTAATATTAACTATCAATTAATCATCAAACCACCATTTGAAAATGTTGCGAATATCAACCGTCAAATCCTCAAAGATTGACACCTTAATAGCCGTCTTGGACTCAGGATCCTCAGAGACCATATAGACATCATCAAGGACAAACCTGCCCTCAACAAGATGATAGACCTCAACTCTCTTAGCCCAGGGATCCACTATCCAGTATTCTTTGACGCCGTGCCTTTCGTAAATATCCTTCTTCTTGCCCAGGTCGTTCTTCATAGTACTTTCAGAAAGCACCTCAACAATCAGATCCGGCGCGCCCTCAATCCTCTTGCGTGACTTGAGAATCTCAGGATTGCAGACGACGCTGATATCCGGCATATAATGCTCTTCTTTCGAGAAGTATACATCGGTATTGTCGCTGAAGGCCGCCGCCTTAACATTGTTGCTCAAAATATAACTTACAAAAATATTCATAATCCTATTCATAATGGTTCCGTGAGTAAGATTAGGTGCCGGTGACATAATAAACTTAACCCCTCCTATAATCTCATACCTTGGCTCGCCGAATACCTTGCCGCCAATGATTTCGTATTTAGTCTCGCCTTCATAAACATTGTCCTCATAGCTCAACTCTTCCACTTTGCTCACCTCTCAATATTTTTGACTATTTCGACCGCCGCCGCCGGTTTAGCCAGCTTTCTTGATGATTCCTTCATTGACTTCAATCTCACCGAATCGTTGACAATCCCTATCGTGGCGGCTATTTCTTTGCTGCTGTTGAGGGATAGAGCCGCCCCCCCTTTGACCGCGTACTCTGCATTGAGTGCCTCAGGCCCCGGTATAGGCGGCAGCAGGAGGATAGGCAGTCCCGCCGCAAAGGCCTCCGAGAGAGTCAACGCCCCCGGTTTTGAAATTAATATATCCGCCTTCTGCATCAACTCGCAAATGTTGTCGACAAATCCCAAAATCGTCAGCTCGTGCTTGGACGTCAGCCCCTTGAGCTTGTTTTGAAGGTGTTCATTCCTGCCGGTGATTACTGTGAGCTTGAGTTTGAAGTCAATGTCTTCAAGAGCGCGGATAGTCTCCTCAAAAGCACCGAGACCCAGCCCGCCGCCCATAATCAACACATTGGGGAGGGGATTGCCTTCGGTGTTGAGTGGGGTACTTCGGAAGGCTTGGAAGGCTTGACGAATGGGTATACCCGTCGCGTGGACGTTCTCCTGCCCGTGTTCTTGAAGTTCTCGCCTCATCTGCTCCGTCGCAACAAAGTAGACATCAACGCCGTCGTAGATCCAAATCTCGTGAATCGAATAGTCCGTCAGCACCGCGGCAAGGGTGAATCGCCTGTCACTGTTGGGGTGTAGGAACTTCCACAGAGCCGCCGCCGCCTCAGG
The DNA here is from genome assembly GCA_905233325.1 of uncultured Selenomonadaceae bacterium. Lineage (GTDB taxonomy): Bacteria > Bacillota > Negativicutes > Selenomonadales > Selenomonadaceae > Quinella. The sequence continues at coordinate 11,656 of CAJODU010000109.1, read as the reverse complement.
GAAGGGGTGGGTACAGATTATCACCTCAGGCTTGAATTCGTTGACCAGCTTGGCGAATGGCAGATACATCAGCGTTGACCATATAAGCCGCGTAATAGAGCCGAACCGCCGCACCCCCGCCAGGCGGTATATCCTGTCGTAGAGATCCGGCACCAGTCCGAGTATGCAGAGATAAAACTTCTTCAGCAGCCAGTTGAGGGTTGATATTTGCTTGTCCATAAAATCCAGCACTTGAGCCTTGCCGTTGAAGACCTCCGCGATTGCCTCCGCCGCCTGCATATGTCCC
>CAJODU010000109.1:0-11331 GCA_905233325.1 uncultured Selenomonadaceae bacterium | reverse complement strand
CAACCCTCCATCAACGCTCAAGACCGCACCCGTCGTAAAACTCGCCTTGGGACTTGCCAGAAAGTAAACTGCCTCAGCGACCTCCTCCGCCGTGGCAATCCGCTTCATAGGATAGATTGAAGACAAATCCTCCACAGTCTCGCCGGAGCGTTCAAGCTGCGCCCTCGTCATAGGCGTCCACACGTCCCCCGGTGCAACACAGTTGACACGAATGGGAATATGTGCCAGCTCCAACGCCAGAGACTTGGTAAAGGCGACAACCGCACCCTTGCTCGCCGCATACAGTGCACAGAAGTAGTTGCCCTTGATCCCCGCATCGCTCGCCACATTGACAATCGCACCCTTCGCAGAACTCAGAGCAGGGACAGCCGCACGGCACATAAAGAAGGTTCCCTTGACATTCGTGTCGAAGATTCGCCTGTACTCAGCCTCGTCAACGTCCAAAATCGAGCCTTCACTGTAGACACCGGCACAGTTGACCAAAATATCAACGCCGCCCAGCCTTCGGACAGCCTCACTGATAACCTTCTCGCAGTTGTCAACGCTGCCGACATCGCCTTGAATGTAGATTGCGTTGTCTGTGTTGAGTTTATCGAGAGCCGCCCTTGCCCTCTGCTCAGAACGTCCGACGAGGGCGCATTTGTAATGATTCTTGATAAATATCTCGGCCGCTGCAAGCCCGATACCGCTTGTGCCGCCGGTTATTACAGCCGCTTTAGCCATTTAATCAACCTCTGCATTGTTTATGCTGAATTGATTCTTCACAAATTCAAAATCTCCTTCATTCGCGATAAGGTTGTCAAATGTCCAATCTTGATGTATAATATGGACATATTGAGCAGCGGGAGGAACTCAAGTGAAAAGGATTCTTGTGGCATTCGGCATTACTTTAATGCTGGCCGGTATATTCGGCTTATCATACACCTGGCATTACGATAATCGCGACGCTGACAGCTTATCCGACTATGCAAGGATTGAGTTCAACGTCTCGCGTGACGGTGAAGGTTACGTTGAGGGGGCTGTGATGTCCTTGTGGGACTACAGATATGATAGAGCTGAACTTCTGCCTAAGGCAATCCTCTTCACTGACGGCGCGCCTTGGGATCTCAAGACCTCAACAAAGCACACCCCTCCGCCGATGAGCGGAGACAGATTCAAGAGCGAGAATAAACTCTTCGTTGAGTTCCCCAGATCCAGTTTGAAGTCCATACTTAGTGCCGAGTCCATTCGCTTTAGATTCTTTTACGACAACGGTCAATCTATAGACCTCCCCCTGGACAAGAAGGAGCTTGCCCTATGGAAGCGCAGACTCAGGTGGTAGCTGTACTTGAGTGAATAGGAAATAGTGAAGAGTGAAGAGTGAAGAGTGAAGAGTGAAGAGTGAAGAGGACTATTCCCTACTACCTTTACTGACATTGTAGGCGACAGCGTACATTGCCGGCAAGACAAGCAAAGTCAAAACTGTTGCAACGAATAAGCCCCCTGCAATAGCCAATGCCATAGGCCCCCAGAAGATACTCGTCATCAGTGGCAACATACCCAGAATTGCCGCCGCCGCCGTCAGCATTATCGGGCGGAATCGCAATATTGCTGAATCGACTATGGCCTCGTGCAGGTTTTCTCCCGCCGACATATGCTGCTGAATCTGGTCTATCAGTATCACCGAGTTACGGATTATCATTCCGAAAAGTGCAATGATTCCCAGTATCGCTACAAATCCCATCGGCTTGTCAAGAATTATCAGTGCGAAAATCACTCCGATTATTCCGAGCGGTGCCGTTAAGAGTGTCAAGAACATAGCCTTCGCATCGTGCAGTTGGAACATCAGCAGGGTCATTATTATGAACACAACCGTCGGCAGCATTGATGAAAGATCCTCTATTGAAGAGTCGCCCTCCTCCAAGTCTCCTGCCGGTTCAATCTTGCAACCGTAGGGCAAATTCTTCCTCAAGTCTTCTGTAGCGTCAAAAATCCTCTGCGCGGTATCGTTCCCTGTGCCGGATTTTATATTCGCCTGCACCGTTATCGTCGGTTTTAAGTCTCTGCGAATTATAAATCCGCTCTCCATATCAAATGAGATCTTGGCAATCTGCTCCAGTGGGACATACCCCGCCTCACCGAGATAGACAGGCAGACTCTTTATCTCGGAAAGCTGCTTAGTATCGCCATTTGTCAATCGCAGCGTTATATCAATAGTTCGGTCGCCCGTGTAAAATTCAGAAATCTTTGCACCGGTGATCTCCGTGTAAAGCATCTCCTTGACCTCTTGAGCCGAAATTCCCAGAGTGCTGAGCTTATCAGGATCTACCTCAACTTTCACAACCTTCGACTTCTCATTCCAGTCAAAGTTCAGACCATAAACATTAGGATCGGCAGCAGCAATGTCAGCAACCTGATTTGCAAGGGCTTGAGTCTCCTCAACATCGTTTCCGCTGACACGAATCATAACAGGATAAGCAGCCGGCGGTCCGGTTTGTATGAAACTAATATTATTTCGTACGTTTGGGAAATTATCTTCCAGTTCTGTACGGATTTTTTCTGTGACTTCATCACGAATCTCATCTTCTTTAGCAACAACGACAAATTGAGCATAGTTGTTGGCATCAGCAGGAGGGTCTACCGTCAAGACAAAGCGCGGCGACGGCGTCCCCACATAGTAAGCGTAATTTTTTAAATCGTCTTTCATACCGTCCAAAAATTTGGCGAATCTGTCCGCCTCAGCTTGAGTTGCAGCCATTGATGAGCCTTCAGGCAGTTTGAAGTCAATCAGTATTTCGGGGCGAAGTGAGGGAGGGAAAAATTCTTCTGAAACATAGTCAGTTGCAAAGATTGACAGTGCAAACATAGCCGCTGTTCCGGCGAGGGCGATTTTTTTATATTCCAAAATCTTTTCCAAAACGCTCCTAAAGATTTTATAAAATTTACCGGCATAGGGGTCTTTGACTTCCCCTTCCTTCACCTTGATGATTTTCGTGCCGAAGAGCGGAGCAACTGTCACAGAAGTCAGCCAGGACAGCAGAAGGGCGATACTTACAACCCAAAACATATCCTTACAAAATTCGCTTGCCATGCTCCTGGAAAAGGCCACCGGAATGAAACCGGCACAGGTTATCAGCGTTCCCGTCAACATAGGCTTAGCTGTAACATCGAAGGCGTGGCAGGCGGCATCAAACTTTGAGAAACCACGCTCCAACTGCACACTCATCATCTCAACGGCAATTATCGCGTCATCAACCAAGAGACCGAGAGCGATTATCAGAGAACCGAGCGAAACTTTGTGCAAGTCAATTCCCATGAGACTCATAAAGCAAAAAGTGCCGGCAAGAACAAGCGGAATACAACCTGCGACAACCATTCCCGTGCGGATACCCAAACTTGCAAAACTCACCGCCAAGACAATCACGATTGCCAAGATCAGCGTCTCCACAAATTCACCGATGGACTCTTCAACCACCTCAGGCTGATCAGAGACTTCGTGAATTTCCAATCCAACCGGAAGCTGATTCTGGATTTCGTCAAGTTCATTCTTCAGATTTTCACCGAGTTCCAGGATATTGCCGCCGTCCTCCATTGCTATTGCAATTCCTATTGCCGGCTTGCCTTCAAAGAACATTTTAGGCTCCGGCGGGTCGGCAAAAGTCCTCTCAATTTTAGCAATATCACCAAGTCGGAATATTTTCCCATTCGCATTTATCGGCAGATTTTTGATTTCGTCAACTTTGTCAAAGACACCCGTTACACGCATATATAGGTTATCGCTTGCCGTGTCAATCATTCCTGCAGGGGTAAGTTTATTCTGTGCTTCAAGCGTTTCTGAAATGTCACTCGGTGAGATTCCGAGTTCTGCCAGTTTTGCTCTGTCGATTTCGATATAAACTCTTTCCGGCTGTTCACCGATAAGCTCAATCTTTTTGACATCGTGAACGTGCAGCAGTTCGCGGCGAATTTTTTCGGCTTCTTTGCGGAGTTCCTCATAATCGAAACCGTCGCCGGTCAGAGCGTAAATCGAGCCGTAAACTTCGTCAAAAGTATCCTCATAATAAGGCCCCTCTACTCCCTCCGGCAATTCATCTTCAATATCGCGGCAAAAATTTCGGACATCTCGCCAAGTCGGTCGAATTGCCGCATTATCAACCTTATCCTTCAAGTCAAAATAAATAATGGTTTCGCCGGCTCTCGTTTCACTTATGATAAAATCCTTGTCCGGTATATCCTGCAATTTTTTTTCAATCTTATCGGTGACCTGTTCTGCCATTTCTTCTGCCGTAGCACCCGGCCAATAGGCAACTATGATCATTTCACGAATCGTAAATTTAGGGTCTTCCATTCGTCCCAAAGTGAAATAGGAAAAAATTCCGCCGAGTGCCGCGACAACGACGAAATACCAAACTATACTTTTATTTTTCAGTGCAATTTCGGTTAAATTTCTCATTTTTCTTTAGCCCTCGTTTGCACTTTCTGCCCTTCGCGAAGTTTGTGTACTCCTGCGACGACTACATTCTCACCTGAATCTACACCGCTGACAACTACTTCATTATCACCAAATTGCGTTACCTTCACATTCTTCAATTTGACGGTATTTTCCTCGGTGACTACCCACACTTGAGCTTGATCTCCTGTTTGATAGATCGCCGACAGCGGCAATTCCACTCCGCTTGCCGTGTCTGAATTTGAATTATCCGTCAAAGTCACGCTCGCCGTCATACCCAACTGTATCACTGAAGGCACATCAAACAAGGATATTCTCACCCTGTACGTCCTTGAAGTTGAGTCTGCCATAGGTGATACTTCTCTTATGACCCCCTCAACTTCATTCGGTAATGCCCAGAATTTCACAGTTACAGGCTTTCCGACCGTCGCTGCAGATAATTGATTCTCCGGCACATTGATCTCAACTTCCAGTTCATCTGTTTGAATCAACGTCAACACCGTCTGCCCCGCCGCGACAACTTGCCCTTCTTCCACGTTTATCTCTGAGATCACGCCGTTTGCGCTTGCTTGCAAATCTGTATATGACAGTGCGTTGTGTCCTTGTTTTGAGGCTGCCAGTGCCTCTTGATACTCCGCCTCTGCCGCCTCGTAGTTTGTCTGATATTGATCCAGCGTGGAGGCAGGTATGGCCTCATCTTTGTATAATTGACTGTATCTCTTTCTGCCAGTTTCAACTGTGCCAACGCTGAAGAGACTTTTGCATCACTTTGATTGGACTGCTGCAAAATGTCCTTGGGATCCACTGTCATCAAGAGATCTCCCACTGTAACGCGGCTCCCTACATCAACATTTCTTCTGATAATTTGCCCGCCAACTTGAAAAGACATATTCGTCTCATATCTGCCGCAAACTCTACCGGCGTAAACACTCTCCGTATCGCTGCCCACCGGATTGGCTTTCTGCACCTTTACATACGGTATTTTTTCTTCCGCTGTTTCTTCCTCGTCGAAACAACCGGCAAAGATAACCGCAGTTGATATGATAAGCAATAATACAATTAAATTTCGTTTCATTTATTTCACCGTCCATTTTTGGGATCACGGAAATCATTTTTATAATTATGATATGAAAAAAGTCTGCAAACAGGAGGCTTGATGTTATTGTCATCTTTCCATTCCTGTTTACAGATACAAATCATCGACTCAAAATTTTAGAAAGTATATTCAAGGCTTGTATACCAGTTATGAACTTTCGGACGGTCGGAGCCGGCAAAGAGTTCATTGTTCTTCTTGCCGTTGAAGTAGACAAGTTCCATTGAAAGATTCTTCATAAGATTGTGACGTGTGCCGACCTCAATACCGCGCTCGCCAAAACCCACTCCGCGATAAGCAGGAGCAAGCGACGCCGTCTGCCCTAATTGACGGAAAGCAAGCCAAGCGGCAGTATTGTGGGCTTCAGATGATTCCGGCGTTCCGTAGGTAACCTGGACACTGTAGCTCTTCTTCTCGTTGCTGAGCTCGCGTCCGAAATCTTTAACTTTTGCATCACCCATAGCATAAATGCCGCCAATAGTCCATTGTTTAGCAATTTTATAATCAACGCCCGCCGACCAAATAGTATTGCTCTTTTCGGTGTTGTTTTCAAAAATACCCTTGTGCCAATCGTTCTCTATATTATGGACGCCGACAGCAGCCGATATATTTTTGCCGATGTCACCATAGGCTTGCAATGAGAGATAAGTGCTGTCCTCATCGTAGCCTGGAATACTGCGTTTCATCATACGAGTATAATCGTAATCCTCAACGTCCATAACGCCGCCGGTTGCCAAAATTTTCCAGCCGCCGACAGGAACTTCAACCTGTCCGCCAAGGATACCGCTGCCGACAACAAGACCGCCGTCTGACAAATTAAGTGCATCAAACACGGACATACCGCCGGCTTTCACCTTTACAACGCCGATTTTACCTTCGACATTGCCGCTTGCTGTAGTTTCAGTCCTGTTTTTGTGATTTTGACGCCATTTTCTCTCGGCACTGAAATAGCCGTTTAATTTCCAATTCTCGGTAAAGAGCCACGAAAAGCCAACGTAGGCTGTTCCGTGATGCTTGTTTTCGTGGAAGGTTGAAGGATAATCGCTGGGTGCACTGCGCTTGTTTAACTCGTATTTTAAGCCGCCGTAAATTGCAAAAGGATCTTCTTTTGTCAGATGTTCCTCATCGTCCAAGAGATCCCAATAATCACTGCCGGCAACGGAAGCGGCGTTTACACTTGAAGAAGTAATAAACGCACACGCTAAACCTAGAAGCAACGATTTTTTTAAACTTGATTTCATAAAAAAATGCTCCCCCCAAAATCAATTCATCAAAATTAATTCATCAAAATTAATTCATCAAAATTAATTCATCAAAATTAAATTTTTCGCGTACATTATTACACAAAAAACAATTTTTGGCAAGGAAAAATTTTTCGACACTTGAAAATATATTTTCCTTCTTTCCGACGAATGAGAAAAAGTTTGAAAATATAGATTAATTAACTTGACGTGAATTGAAATAAATGCTATCCTTATAATAAGATATATTTATGATAGGTAGACAGATTTTCTCAATTTGTTGAGCAATGTTTAGGAGGTTTTTGTTTTTATGATTGACATTACTGATCGTGTAAAAAACAAAGAATTGCAATCAAAGATTGTGAGTGCGGAGGAAGTTGCCGCCTGGATTAAGCCCGGTATGACAATCGGCTGCAGCGGTTTCACTGCCTCGGCTTACCCCAAGGCTGTACCTCTCGCCCTCGCCGAGAGAATGAAGAAGGAGCCTTTCACTGTCAATATGTGGACAGGTGCTTCGACGGGTCCTGAATTTGACGACGCCCTCGCTCTCGTTCACGGCATTAAAAAACGCCTTCCATACCAGACTGACGCCGCTCTCCGTAAGGACATCAACGACGGTCACGTTGATTATCTTGACTTGCACCTCAGCGAATCCGCCCAGCTCTGCAGAATCGGCTATGAGGGCAAGATGGACGTTGCACTCGTTGAGGCGGCTGCTATCACTGAAGAAGGCAACCTTATCCCGACAACCTCACTCGGCAACGCCGCCAGCTATGTTCAACAGGCAGATATAGTTATTGTCGAGATCAACACCACCCAGCCTATGGCACTTCAAGGTATGCACGATGTTTACATTCCAATGGATCCGCCGAATCGTCTTGAAATACCCATTCGTCACGCTGACGACAGAATCGGCACCGAGTATATCCCCTGCACACCGGATAAGATTAAATTCATCGTCCCCTGCGACATCAAAGACCACACCAGAGACCTGACACCCGTTGACGAGAACTCCAAGAAGATGGCCGCCTTCACTCTTGAACTCTTGAATGCTGAGATAAAAGCCGGTCGTATGCCGAAAAATCTTCTGCCGCTCCAGAGTGGTGTCGGCAACGTCGCCAATGCCGTCCTTGAGGGCTTTGTTGAGTCTGATTACAATGATCTCGTTGTCTACACCGAAGTCATTCAAGACGCAATGCTTGACCTCATCGACGCCGGCAAGCTAAAATTTGCCTCCGGCACGGCCTTCAGTCCTTCACCTGCAGGTATGGAACGCTTCTACAAGGGTATTGACAAATATCGCAAATATATTCTGCTCAGACCTGAAGAGATTTCCAACTCGCCTGAAGTTGTCCACCGTCTCGGCGTTATCGCTATGAACACCGCACTTGAAGTTGATATTTACGGCAACGTCAACTCCACCCACGTCTGCGGCACCAAGATGATGAACGGTATCGGCGGCAGCGGTGACTTCGCTCGCAATGCTTACTTGACTATCTTCTACACTCCGTCGACGGCTAAAGGCGGCAAGATCAGCTCCGTTGTTCCTATGTGTTCGCACATTGACCACACTGAACACGACGTTGATATATTCATTACCGAGCAGGGTATTGCTGACCTCAGAGGTCTTGCACCTCGTGACCGCGCCCTTGAAATCATCAACAAATGTGCTCACCCCGATTATCGTCCTCTTCTGCTTGACTACTATGAGAGAGCACTTGCCGCCACGAAGAAGAATAACACGCCGCACCTCTTGAACGAGGCTCTCAGTTTCCACACTCGTTTCCTTGAGACCGGCGATATGCACAAATAAATATAAACTATCGAACAGATGTATGATATTTAGGAGGGTTTATTGATGGCATTTAAAATTTTGGGAGTAGATCATATCGGCATTGCAGTGAATGATCTCAAAGAAGTTGGCTCATTCTGGGAAAGTATCGGGCTTAAATCCACCGGCGAGGAAACTGTCGAAGAGCAGAAAGTGACTACCGGTTTCTATCCGACGGCGAACGGTGCGGAGATTGAACTTCTCGGTGCAACCGCTGATGATTCACCTATTGCAAAATTCATCGAAAAGAACGCCGCGGTGGTATCCAGCATATCGCTCTCAGAGTGGACAATCTTGAAGCGGCACTTGCCGATCTCAAGGAAAAGGGCGTCAAACTCATTGACGAGAAACCTCGCAAGGGTGCGGGCGGTGCAATGATCGCATTCGTTCACCCGAAAGCAACTCACGGCGTCCTGCTTGAACTTTGCCAGCACAACAGGTGGTAATATTATTTGATAGTAGGCAGCAGATAGTTGGATTATTTTCAATTACCTGTTATCAGTTCTGCTAAGCGTTAAATTGATAGATGGGAGTGATTAGATGGCTACAGTTGCCGAAAAAATCGAATTGATGAATCAGAAAAAAGAACATATTCGTCAAGGCGGCGGTGAGGCTCGTATTGCCAAGCAGCACGAGAAGGGCAAAATGACGGCTCGTGAACGCATTGAGATGTTCTTTGATGAGGGTACTTTTGTTGAGCTTGATATGTTCGTCAAGCACCGCTGCACCAACTTCGGGCAGGAGAAGAAGGAACTGCCGGGTGAGGGCGTTGTCATCGGCTATGGTACTGTTGACGGGCGTTTAGTCTATGCTTACGCGCAGGACTTCACCGTCGAGGGTGGCTCTCTCGGTGAGAAACACGCTCACAAGATTTGGAAGGTTATGGATCTTGCGATGAAGATGGGTGCACCGGTTATCGGTATCAACGATTCTGGCGGCGCACGTATTCAAGAGGCTGTTGACGCTCTGAGCGGCTATGCAGGAATCTTCTTCCGCAACACTGCAGCGAGCGGCGTCATTCCGCAGATTTCCGTCATTATGGGGCCTTGTGCCGGCGGCGCGGTCTACTCACCTGCAATCACCGACTTCATCTATATGGTGAAGAATACTTCGCAGATGTTCATCACGGGGCCTGCGGTTATCAAGTCCGTCACTGCTGAGGAAGTCACTGCTGAGGAACTCGGCGGTGCAATGACTCACAACACCCGCAGCGGCGTTGCCCACTTTGCGGCCGAGAACGAAGAGGACTGCATTAAGCAGATCCGCTATCTGTTGAGTTTCCTGCCTTCCAACAATATGGAAGATGCACCGCTTGTCGAGACCGACGACGATCCTGATCGTCAAGATGAAAGCCTCAACACCGTCGTGCCGGACAATCCCAATGCACCTTATGATATGAAGGACGTTATCCGTGCTATCGTCGACAATGGCGAGTTCTATGAAGTCCACGAGCACTTTGCAACGAATATCATCACCTGCTTTGCCCGTTTCGACGGTCGCAGTGTCGGTATCATTGCCAACCAGCCTGCGGTTATGGCGGGCTGCTTGGACGTTGACGCCTCTGACAAGTCCGCACGTTTCATCAGATTCTGCGACGCCTTCAACCTCCCGCTTGTCAACCTCGTTGATGTCCCCGGATTCCTGCCCGGTGTCGACCAGGAGTACAGCGGTATCATTCGTCACGGTGCGAAGATGTTGTACGCTTACAGTGAGGCTACTGTCCCGAAGGTTACCGTTATTACTCGTAAAGCCTATGGCGGCTCCTATATCGCAATGTGCTGCCGTGAACTTGGTGCTGATCAGGTCATGGCCTGGCCGAGTGCTGAGATCGCTGTCATGGGACCTGCCGGTGCGGCAAATATCATCTTCCGCAAGGATCCAGACAAAGACAAGAAGACCGCCGAGTACGTAGAAGAGTTCGCAACGCCTTACAAGGCAGCAGAGCGCGGCTATGCTGATATGGTTATCGAACCTAAGGAGACCAGACCGTACATCATCACAGCACTCAATGCACTCGCCAGCAAGCGTGAAGTCGGTCCTCAAAAGAAACACGGCAATATTCCATTGTAATTAACAGTCGAAGAGGTGGCAAAAATGTCAGATAGTAAAACAACACCGGAGGTCATAGCAGTAATCACGGCGGCTGTCCAGCAAGCAATGGGCGGAGCTGGCAAAGTTGTCGCCGTAAAGGTCAAACAAAACCCGATGTGGACAGCATCAAATAGAATCAATCGTTAATGCGATATAACAGGGAGGATTATCCTTATGAAGAAATTTAATGTCACTGTCAACGGCACTACTTATGAAGTTGAGGTTGAGGAAGTAAGATCAGCGAGTGCAGCTCCTGCACATCATGCAGCACCGGCGGCAGCTCCGGCACCGAAACCTGCAGCAGCTCCTGCTCCGGCAGCAGCTCCGAAAGTTTCCGCAGGTGCAGGTGAGCACTCCATTGATGCCCCAATGCCCGGCAAGGTTGTCAAACTCGTTGCCGCTGAAGGTCAATCCGTCAAGGCGGGTGAGGTTCTGCTGATCCTTGAGGCTATGAAGATGCAGAATGAGATTCCTGCCGATGCTGACGGCGTTGTCAAGAAATTCAATGTTGCAGCCGGTCAGAGTGTCAAGGCTCACGAGTCTCTTGTCATTCTCGGCTAAAATCATAATAAAAATACTTAACAAAAAGGAGTTGCCTTCACTTTCGAGGCAGCTCTTTTATATTGTCTTGCGATTAACTATTGCA
>CAJODU010000108.1:5328-6133 GCA_905233325.1 uncultured Selenomonadaceae bacterium | reverse complement strand
ACAGGCAAAATCTGCATGATCTCGCTATCAATGAGACCATCAACTTCCATGCGGAATGAAATTCTAACAATAGGCTCAGTGGTGCCTGCAAGCTCAGTGATCTTCTCCTCTTTGCCGAAGTCAACTAAACTCACCTTTGGAGGCGAAATATCAATCTTTTTGTTGAACATCGTCGACAATGAAGTAGCGACGGTGCCCATCATCTGATTCATTGACTCGCCGACAGCACTCATTGAAATTTCACTGATTTCAGGATCAGGATTTGTGCCATCACCGCCCATCATCAGATCAGCAATAATTGCAGCATCTTGTGCTTGGATCGCCAAAACATTATTACCGTCAATACCTATGGTATAGCCGACTTCGACAACCAAATAAGGCATGGGGTAATGTTCTTTGATGATACTCATTGTTGCGACGGTAGTCGTCGGCGTATTAATTGAAACTTTATGTCCCAAAAGTACCGAAAGTGTAGTTGCCGCACTGCCCATTGAGATATTACCAATCTCACCGAGAGCATCTTTTTCCATATCAGACAGCACATCACTGAAGTCCGGTTCTTCTGATCCTGCTCCACTTGCTGCCGCTGCCGCAGGTTCTGCCGGAGCATCTGCCCCGCTGTCTCCTTCTTCTGCACTATCGCCCGAAGCTGCACCACTTAGCAATGCGTCAATCTCGGCTTGTGAGATCATATCGTCACTCATAAGTATAGTATAGCGTGCGGGAACTCTCATTCAGTCTGAGAGGAGCACGCTCCCTCCTTTTTCCAAAATTTTGCTTCCTGAAATAATCATCAGAACGACAA
>CAJODU010000108.1:0-5320 GCA_905233325.1 uncultured Selenomonadaceae bacterium | reverse complement strand
AATAAATTTCTTAATTTTCTTCCTCTTCAGGATTTTCTTCAACTACCCTGGTTATCTGAACAGCCATTTTTTTGCCGCTTGTACCCGGTCGGCAGAAGAATTTAGGTTTAGTGCCGACTCGGCAAGGCAAATCGTCTTTCACCCTTGTATCCAACTGCAGAACGTCACCAAATCCCAATGTCAAAAATTCGCGTATAGTAATATGGACGGAGCCAACTTCAACTGCAAATGGAATTTGAGTACGCTCAATTTTCTTTTGAATAAGGGCTACTTGATCCTCGCTATCATCTTTTGAAATAGTAGAAGCAACCCAAAATGTAGTCGTCAACTTGGACATGATAGGTTCCAACACCAAATAAGGTATACATATATTCATCATGCCCTCAATTTCTCCGACTTTCATCTGAAGAGTTACAATGACAACCATATCACTCGGCGGCACTATTTGTGTAAATTGCGGGTTTGATTCAGTGGTCTCAAGTACAGGGTGCATTATAGTGACATTTGCCCAAGCCTCTTTAAAATGAGTCATTGCAGTGTTGACGAATCGGCGCATAACCGCATCTTCAATTTCAGTCAACACGCGAGTTTTCATCGCAGTGTTACCGTCACCGCCAAACACTCTGTCGATAAAGGCAAAAGCAATCTCCGTGCCAACTTCCAAAATAATATTACCTTTGAGCGGTGGAACGCCCAAAACACTGATAACGCTGGGATTCGCCATCGACTGAACAAATTCTTGATAAGTAAGCTGTTCGACGGAAGCGACATCGACGTTGACTATAGTTCTCAAATGTGTCGACAAGTATGTATTTAATAATCTTGCAAAACTCTCATGCAGCATGTAAAGTGTTCTTATCTGATCTTTTGAAAATTTATCGGGGCGTTTGAAGTCGTAAACTTTAATTTTGCGACTACTTTCATCGCTCTTCATTTCATCAGCATTAACACTGCCTTCATTGATGCTCTGCAATAACTTATCTATCTCGGATTGAGATAGTACTTCATCCGGCAATACGCTCCCCCCTTTGATTAGTGATCAAATATGTAATGGATTTACATATTATCACGCATTGCCTTATTGCAGCAAGAAACTCGTTATATATACATCATAAACGGAACCCGCTCCGAGTACGGAATTGAGCAGATCTTTAAGCTGTTTTTTTAGTTCATCTTGCTTTGTGGCATCAAAGTCTTCAATTTTAGTTGCACGTAAGAATTGCATAGTAGTGTCAAGTATTTTTGTTTCAGCTTCCGGCAGCAGAGCACCTGTCTCTTCGTTGATGTTATCTTTTTTACCGGGGTTCATTTCCAAAACTATACCGGTTTTCAGATATTTACTGCTGCGTGGACCACCGACATTTACTAAAATACCTTCCTTCGCATCACCGAGTTTAATAAATACACCCGGATCGCTGTGACGACCACTATTGTCGTTTGCTTCTGAAGCAGCACTTTCTACTGCCATCTTTGATACAAAAAATGCAATACCGGTTGCAAGAAGTAATCCGACGACTACCAAAACTGCAACCAAGACTATCGGTGACTTTTTCTTTGGCTCCGGAGCAGCCTCTTCTTTCTCTTCTTCAGCCATATCTTAATCCTCCATTAAAATTGCTTGAGTGCGCGACGATATTTCATCACGCGGCGGACAATCTCGTCCATTGATTCATCTACGATTAACTTTTTACCATTGGTAAGAGTTACAACCGTATCGGGTGTTTCTTCTATTGTCTCTATTATTTCGGCGTTCAAGACAAATTCTCCTTTTTTTTGTGCTTCAGAATTAAATTTTGTCAACTTTATCATTTCATCACCCTCTTCCTCACAATCGGACAATAAATTCTATCTTTATTTTTCTTCACAAAAAATTTTTTTCCTTTTTTGATTTTACAATAATTGCATTTCACACCTACTTTTTTAAAAAATTTTTCTTTATAAAGATATAACAAGAAAGAAATTTAGTCAAGTGAATAAAAATTTTTCGATAATTTATCATAAGTTTGCTATTGACAATATATTTAGATTGAAATTAAAATATAGTAAGACAATGATGAGAGGAGAAAATTTTCAGATGAAATTAACTACAATAATATTGGCAGCCGGCAAGGGTACCAGAATGAAGTCAAAATTGCCGAAAGTATTGCATAAAGTCTGCGGCAGACCTATGCTTGAACATGTAATTGAAGCAGCGAGAGGTGCAGGTTCTGAGCGTGAGATCGTCGTTATAGGTTCCGGTGCTGATGAAGTCGAAAAGGCAATAACGGGCGTGGAATTTGCCCTCCAAGCGGAGCAGCTCGGCACAGGTCACGCGGTAAAGATGGCTAAGGATAAGCTGAATGACACTGAAGGCACAGTGATGATCCTTTGCGGAGATACGCCGCTCGTCACTGCCGATCTTTTAGAAAAATTTATTGAATATCACGAACAATCAAAGGCAACGGCAACCGTCTTGACGGCGATGATGCCGGACGCCACCGGCTATGGACGAATCGTCCGCAACCAGAGCGGCTCCGTTGATAAAATCGTCGAACACAAGGACGCCACCGAAGAAGAACTTCAAATCCATGAAGTCAATTCAGGAATGTACTGCTTTGACGTGAAATCTCTCTTTGACGCTCTTGAGAAAATCACCAACGACAATGCGCAGGGTGAATACTACTTGACTGATGTTTTGGGAATCATTCGCTCACAAGGACTTCTCATCAACGCCTTCGTCACCAACGCCTTTACTCAGATACTGGGAATCAACTCACGCTATCAGCTTGCCACTGCCGAGCGTATTCTCCGCCAACGCAAGAATCTCGAACTTATGGAAAATGGCGTAACGATTCTTGATCCTGATTCAACTTTTATTGATTGTGATGTTGAAATTGGACGCGATACTACTATCCTGCCGTTCACTTACCTTGAGACCGGCACCAAGATTGGCGAAAACTGCTCAATCGGTCCTAACTGCCGCCTGCAGAATACCAAGATTGGCAGCAATGTCACAATGCAATTTGTCTACTCACATGACGCTGAAGTTGATGATGGTGTCGTGATTGGGCCTTACGTCCATCTCAGACCCGGCACTCACATCAGCAAAAATGTCAAAATCGGCAACTTCGTCGAAGTCAAAAACTCTAACATTGGTGAAGGCTCTAAACTTCCTCACCTGCAATATATCGGTGATACTGATATGGGTTCAAATGTCAATGTTGGCTGTGGTACAGTCACCTGCAACTATGACGGCAAGAAAAAATACCGCACAACTGTAGGCGATAACGTTTTCATAGGCTGCAACACCAACCTTGTTGCTCCCGTTACAGTCAACAGCGGCGTTTACATTGCTGCCGGCTCGACAATCAATATGGACATTCCTGAAAATAATCTCGCCATTGCCCGTGCAAGACAAGTCAATAAGGCTGATTGGAAGGACAAGCGTCAGCAGTGATTTTGTATACATAATCAAAATAGATAAATGCTTGCAATGTTTGAGCGATGATAGTATAATGCAAGTGTTTTGAGAATGATGAGGTATTGATATGACACGCAAGTTTTTTATTATGATTGTTGCAGTTCTCATGATGTTTGCCTGTGCGGGCTGTGGTGAGCAATCTTCAAATAATATCAATACAAAACCTATCGGCAAGGATAAACTTGTAGTGGGACTTGATGAGTACTTCCTGCCCTTTGGTTTTAGAGATGAATCAGGAGAAATAGTCGGCTTTGATGTGGATCTCGCTAAGGAAACAATGAAGAGATTGGGCTATGAAGTTGAGTTTAAACCTATAGAGTGGGCAAACAAGGAGAATGAATTAAATTCCGGCAATATTGACATGATCTGGAATGGTTTGGAAGTTACAGACGAACGCCAAAAAAATATGCTGTTCACCAGACCATATATGAGTAGCGGTCAAATAGTATTTGTCTATCACAGCAATCAATACAGCCTTATCACGGACAAGAGCAAATTGGCGGGAATGTCTGTCGGTATTCAAGGTGATTCAACTTCCGAAGCTGCATTGGATTTAGATAATGAGCTTAAATTTACATTGAAGGAAATAAAAATTTATTCCGACACCGCAGCGGCTT
Source organism: uncultured Selenomonadaceae bacterium (assembly GCA_905233325.1). Taxonomy (GTDB): domain Bacteria; phylum Bacillota; class Negativicutes; order Selenomonadales; family Selenomonadaceae; genus Quinella. The sequence continues at coordinate 1,243 of CAJODU010000108.1, read as the reverse complement.
TTGACGATCTGACCAAAAGAATGGTAGATGCTGTCATTGCTGATGAAATCAACGGTCGCTATTATATCTTCAAAAATGGCCTTGAAAACAAAATTGACGCACTTTCCATATCAATCAGTGACAAAGGTGATATTGCTGTCGGCTTTAGAAAAAATGATATTAGACTCCGCGACGAAGTGCAAAAGACTTTTGATTCAATGGTTGCGGACGGTACAGCTAAAAGAATTTCCAAAAAATGGTTCGGTAAAGATTTAATCCTCGACAAATAATGTCGATAACATATCCACTAAAATTTAGGAGGAATCTTTAAAGTGAAAATTAAAGGTTTAGTTTTGACGGCACTTCTTGCGGCAGCGACAGTTATCACAGGTTGCGGCGGACAAGAGGGCGGCAGTGACAAGGCGGCAACTACCGGCGGCAATAAAATCGTTGTCGGTCTTGATGATGAGTTCCCGCCCATGGGTTTCAGAGACGACAAGAACGAGATCACCGGCTTTGATGTTGAACTTGCAAAAGAAGCTGCAAAACGTCTTGGTCGTGAAGTCGAATTTAAGGCCATTGATTGGTCCAGCAAAGAGGCTGAACTTAAATCCAAGCGCATTGATATTCTCTGGAATGGTCTTGATATTACTCCTGAGCGTCAAGAAAATATGCTCTTCAGTGATCCTTACATGGATAACAGGCAGATTGTCTTTGTCCGCCATACGGAAACACCGAGCACCATTGTGGGTGAGGCAGACCTTGCCGGTATGACAATCGGCACACAGTCAGCCTCCACTGCTGAAGGTTACTTCAACGAGAACGAAAGCCTCAAGAACAGCCTCAAGGAGCTTAAAACCTACGGCGACTTCACCAGTGCCTTCATGGATCTGGAGAATGGCAGAATTGACGCCGTTGTTGGTGATGAAATTGTCGGTCGCTACTATATAAGCAAGCACCCTGACAAGATCGATGCGCTTGATGTTGTGGTCGGTCCTGTAAGTCAATTCGGAATTGCCTTCCGCAAAGATGATACTGCTCTTCGTGATGAAGTGCAGAAGGTCTTTGATGAGATGGTGAAAGACGGCTCCGCCAAGAAGATTTCTGAGCAATGGTTTGACAAGGATTTAGTTAAAGGTAAAGAGTAAATAACTTGCAATAAATATAAATTGAATCGCCTGTGAGCTTTACAGGCGATTTTTTATTTCTCTAAAAATATTATTCAAAATCATTCAAATTGACATAAGAAAAACTTGTTAAATGT
>CAJODU010000107.1:8572-9968 GCA_905233325.1 uncultured Selenomonadaceae bacterium | reverse complement strand
AAATTCAAATTCTGCATAATACTGCGAATGGAACTGAGTCTTTCTTCAGCTTTACCTTCAACCTTACCTTCAGCCAGCCCTTCGCTATGTCCTTCTTCCCTGGCTTCTTCTTGCCAAGCCTCTTTTGCATCTCTAAGGTTAAATTCAAAATTAACCATATCTACCACTTCTTTCCTCTTTTCGAGTAAATAATCACGCATAATGTTATTTTCAATACAATAATCGATAGTTTCTTCTATAGCCTCTTTTCTGGTCATTCCCAATGCCTCTCTTTCCGTTACATTATCAACAAATACACAATAGTTATTCAAGGATATGCTCTTCTTAATCATTGCCTCATTATTGAAATCATTAATATTGTAAATTTTAACTTTCAATTCCAGAAAAGAATTATCACCGCCAAAAGCTTCAGACAGCCTCATTGTACGGAATTTAGCTTCTTTATGGATCCCATTGTAAAGTACAAAAAATTCAGGCTTTGGCAAAGTTATTAATCCTTTTTTATAAATATTTTGTTTCTCGTCAGCAATATACTTTCTGAAAAGCTCATTAAGATAGAAGTACATTCTAAGCGGCATATTTTCATTGACCGTACTCTGGTGTTCTATTATCACTATCAAGCGATTTTGTATTAGGCAGGAAAGATCATTCTTGACTTCAGAGAAGAAGACACCATCGAGAGTATTGATAATGATGTCTTCCTCTTCGTTGAAGTTAGAATCAAGAAGTGCATTGCACAACGATAGCAAACGACTTTTATTATTAAAATAGTCGCGGAAGAGGGAATCTCTGTATTTTTTAGCCATATCAATTAATCCACTTTTTATTGAGAATTTCGACTTTTTTATACCTTCGAGGCATAGACAGTCTGCTCTTCCGGCGGAATCTTCAAGGCCTCCATAGCTTGTTGGACTGTCAAGTTCAAGGTTTGCATTATGTTGCGAATGGAACTGAGCCGCTCTTCAGTCTTACCTTCAGCCCTACCTTCAGCCCTGCCTTCAGCCCTGCCTTCAGCCCTGCCTTCAGCCCTGCCTTCAGCCTTACCTTCAGCCAGTCCTTCGCTATGCCCTTCTTCCCGTGCTTCTTCTTTCCAAACCTTTTTTGCTTCTTCAAGGTTAAACTCAAAATCTATCATTTTGAACACCTCTTTTCTCTTTTCCATCAGATAATCGCGCATAATGTTATGCTCAATGCAATATTTAATTGTTTCTTCTATGGCCTCGTTCCTAGACATTCCTGCTGCTTCTCTTTTGGTTACATTCTCTATAAAGAAACAGTAATTATCAAGAGGAAGGCTTTTCCTCACCATTGTTTCATTAGCAGGATCATTCATATTATAAAGTGTAACTTCCAATTCAAGAGGAGACTTTTCTCTGCCGAAGGCGTTTGATAATCT
>CAJODU010000107.1:3236-8567 GCA_905233325.1 uncultured Selenomonadaceae bacterium | reverse complement strand
TCTCTTTCCTGTGGCCGTTGTAGAGTACAAAAAATTCAGGTTTAGGCAGAGGGATTAACTTTGTTTTGTAGAGACTTTCTTTTTTGTCAGCTATATATTTTCTGAAAAGCTCATTAAGATAGAAGTACATTCTAAGCGGCATATTTTCATTGATCGTGCTCTGGTGTTCTATTATCACTATCAAGCGATTTTGTATTAGGCAGGAAAGATCATTCTTGATTTCAGAGAAGAAGACACCATCAAGAGTATTGATAACGATGTCTTCCTCTTCGGTGAAGTTAGAATCAAGAAGTGCATTGCACAACGATAGCAGACGGCTTTTATTATTAAAGTAGTCGCGGAAGAGGGAATCTCTATATTTTTTACTCATTTTCTTTCTTTTTGACGGTACTTTTGATGTGCAGTTCCCTGAGCTGCTTGTCGTCGACTTCTGAAGGTGCATGACTCATTGGATCAACGGCGGACTGAGTCTTCGGGAAGGCGATAACGTCACGAATTGACTTGCGTTTAGCCATCAGCATTATCATTCTGTCAAGACCAAAGGCAATACCGCCATGAGGTGGAGTACCGTATTCAAAGGCGTCCATAAGGAATCCAAATTTAGCATGAGCCTCTTCCTTAGTGAGACCGATTGCCTCAAATACCTTCTCTTGCAAGTCGGAGCGGTAAATTCTCAGAGAGCCGCCGCCCATTTCCACGCCGTTGAGGACAATATCATAAGCATCAGCCTTAACATCAGCGATCTTCTCAAGATGTGCAGGTGCAGAGAAGGTGTCATCAGCCTCATTGTAGCCAAAGATTGTCCAGTCACTTTTGCACGGCATGGTGAATGGGTGGTGCATTGCCTTGTAACGCTTGTCTTCTTCGACATACTCAAACATTGGGAAGTCAACAACCCAAAGGAAACAGAGCTTGTCGGGATCAATGAGATTGCGGCGGCGTGCCATTTCCAGCCTCAACTCACCAAGAGCCTGTGCAACAACAGAGGGTTTATCACCGACGACGAGGAGAAGGTCACCTGTCTTGCAACCGGTTGCTTTCTTGATAGTCTCAAAAGTCTCATCACTGTAGAACTTCTTGAAAGGTGATTTGACGCCTTCATTGGAATATTGAATCCAAGCAAGTCCCTTAGCACCGTAAATTTTGACATACTCAACGAGACTGTCAAGTTCACGGCGAGGAATGTCTGCATAATCATCAACACGGATAACCTTAATCTGTCCGCCGCTCTCAAGAACACTGTTGAAAACCTTAAATTCAGAGCCGCCCAAGTATTGTGAAATGTCCATAAGTTCCATACCGAAACGAAGATCAGGCTTGTCGGAGCCGAAACGATCCATAGCCTCCTGCCAGCTCATACGCTGGAAAGGTATCTTAATTTCAACATTGAGGGTGGACTCAAAAATATCTTTAATCAAACCTTCCATAATGGTGAGAATATCGTCCTGATCGAGAAAAGAAGTCTCAATATCAAGCTGGGTAAATTCCGGCTGACGATCTGCTCTCAAGTCCTCATCACGGAAACAGCGGGCAATCTGGAAGTATCTTTCCATACCGCTGACCATCAAAAGTTGCTTGAAAATCTGCGGAGACTGAGGAAGAGCATAGAACTGACCGGCATTGAGGCGGCTGGGAACGAGGAAATCGCGTGCACCCTCAGGCGTGGAACGGCAGAGCATAGGTGTCTCAATCTCCAAAAAGCCCTGCTCATCAAGATATTTACGCATAATCATCGTCACCTTATGGCGCAGCATGATATTCTGCTGCATTTCGGGACGGCGAAGGTCGAGATAGCGATATTTGAGACGAACATTCTCATCAACATCAATTCCGTCTTGAATGTAAAAAGGCGGTGTCTTTGCCTTGTTAAGGATATTGAGTTTACTGACGACGACTTCAATCTCGCCGGTTTCCATCTTCGGGTTGACGGTATCTTCAGAACGAGCACGGACAGTGCCGGAGACTTGGACAACAAATTCATTGCGAAGAGTCTCGGCCAAATCAAAAGCCTCAGCACCGAGTGCGGCCTCATCAAAAACAATCTGGACAATACCGCTGCGATCACGAAGATCAACGAAAATCAAACCGCCATGATCGCGTCTGCGAGAGACCCAACCGGCAAGATTGACAACCTTATCCACATTTGATAATCTAAGTTCACCACAAACATTGGTACGCTGCAAAATAAATCACTCCTAGTAAATCTTATATCTTTATTATACCTGAAGGCTTTGTCAAATGTCAACAAATCATAGCAAAAAATCATAGATTCAAGAGTATCTTCCTCAATATCAGTGCAGGAATTTCTCATCTTGTGAAGAATCAATTCAAAATAATCATAGATTTAAATCAATATATGGAGGTTAAAAAAACTATGAATAAATTTAGCATTGAGGATCTGAGACAGCGTCTTCAAGAGAAAGATTATAAAATGACAGAGCAGAGACGTGAGATTCTGCAGATATTCCTTGATCATTCCAGTGAGCATCACTTGAGTGCTGAAGATGTTCACGGTATCTTGAGAAAGCAGAAATCAGAGATAGGGCTTGCAACCGTCTACAGGAGCCTTGAACTTCTCAGCAACTTGGGAATCTTGCTTAAAATGGAATTCGGAGACGGCTGCAGTCGTTATGAACTCAACGATAATGATCCCTTCTCTCACAGGCACCATCATTTGATCTGTCTGAAATGTCACAAGGTTATTGAGTTCCATGAGGACAAACTTGACGAGTTGGAGGCAGAGATTGCTGACAAATCCGGCTTTGAGATTGTGAATCATGAAGTAAAGTTCTTCGGCTATTGCAAAGAGTGCCGCGAGGAAATGCAGGATTGACATGAGGATACAAGACACTGAGGTTATCGTTAAGATTACTCGCGAAGTCTTGACGCTCTTCAAGGTCACTGATAAAGTGAGCATTGAGAATGATCTGACGGACGGCATTGTATCCACAAGGCTGGAGATTGACGGCAAAATCTTCAACGAAAAGGGCAAGATTAATCCAAACGAGCGTGAAGGGGCAGAGATCCACCGCCTTGTCAAACGCAACCTCTATACAATATTCATCAGAGACCTCAACAAAAATCCGGCACCTTACGGTATCATGCACGGCGTCAGACCAACGAAGATTATTCACAGATGGATTCGCTCAATGAATGGCAGTTTCACGGAACAGGCAATCATTGAAAGAATCAAAGATGATTATCTCGTTAGCGACGAGAAGGCAAGATTGTTGACGGAAGTGGCGTTAAGGCAGATACCTGTCCTTCAAAACTCCACGCCTGATACCGTCAGCATTTACGTTGGAATACCTTTTTGCGTGACACGCTGCCTCTATTGTTCGTTTCCGTCGAATGTCCTGCCAAGCAATAAAAAAGTTGTCGAGTTCATGACTGCTCTTACCAAGGATATTGAGGCGGCTGAGTCAGAAATCAAGCGGCATGGTTTTCGAGTGCAGAATATTTACATCGGCGGCGGCACTCCGACAAGTCTGCCGAATATTTTTTTTGAAGAAATGCTGGATATGGTCTGCAAGGCTTTTCACAATGAGGGTGTTGCTGAGTTTACTGTCGAATGTGGGCGGCCGGATACAATCAACCAAGAAAAGATCACGGCTATGAAATCTCACCATGTCACGCGGGTGAGTGTCAATCCTCAAACTATGCAACAGAGGACGCTTGACAGAATAGGTCGCCGCCATACGCCTGAGGATATTGTCCGTGCTTTTAATGAGCTTCGTGCTGCTTACGATTGGCAAATCAATATGGATTTAATCCTCGGTTTGCCGGGTGAAAGTGTTGAAGATGTTCGTGACAGCATTGAGAAGGTTTTAAACCTCAAGCCTGATGATGTGACAGTTCACGCCCTTGCCCTCAAGCGCGGTTCTCGTCTTCAGATGAATATAGATGATGAGGTTAATTCCATTGAGGACTTCAACCTGCCTGATGATGATACTGTCCGCGAAATGGCAAAAGTCAGTGACAATATGATTCGCCGCGCAGGATATTTGCCTTACTATCTTTACCGTCAAGGCTACATGAGCGGGCAGATTGAAAATATTGGCTACTGTCGCGACGACGCGATTGGTATTTATAATGTTCAAATCATGGACGAGAGGCAAACTATCATTGGTATTGGCGGTGCAGCGACAACGAAGGTGGTTGACTTCAATCATAATTGTCTGCAATCCACCTTCAATGCTAAGGATTTATTGACTTACATTCGCGACATTGACTACTACATCAATAAACGCTCTGCCCTGCTCAATGATATTTATTCCAACAAAAAGTGTTAATCAAAAATATTGTAATTAATCAATAATTGTGATAAAATCATCTCAAAAATGAGGTGACAAGTATTGAGACAAGCACAAATTCAACGTTCAACCAAGGAGACGAGTATAAATATTTCTATAAATCTTGACGGTGAGGGAATAAGCAATATCAACACCGGCATAGGATTTTTTGATCATATGCTCACTCTCTTTGCCTCGCATGGCAGACTTGATCTTGATGTTGAATGTGACGGTGATATTGTGGTCGACGGGCATCACAGCATTGAAGATATTGGTATCTCGCTGGGGTTAGCTGTCAAACAAGCTCTTGGCGACAAAAGAGGGATTAATCGTTACGGTACTTTCTATCTACCTATGGACGAGGCTCTTGCTTTTGTCTCTATGGACATCAGCGGCCGCCCTTACCTGGTCTATGATGGCGGTGAAATGGCACCGATGATTGGCGGTTATGATACCGAGCTTACTGAAGAATTTCTCCGTGCCTTTGCCTTCAACGCCGGAATCACTCTCCACGTCAAAGTATTATATGGCAAAAATTCACATCACAAAGTAGAGGCAATCTTCAAGGCTCTGGGACACGCTCTGAGGATTGCCGTCGAAAATGATCCGCGAATGAAAGATATACCTTCAACTAAAGGAGTAATTTAACGAAATGTCAAAAAAACACCCAAAATCAAAAAATACACCTTCAAAAAAATCAAATGCAACTGTAAACAATCAGTCAACACCTATACAAAATCAGACAGCAACTCAACAAACCGTTGCCGAACAACCTCAACAGGCAGCTCCTCAATCACAAGTTAACAATGGCCCTTATAAATATCCGGTACGTTTCTTCTACGGTCCGAGTCTGACACATATCCCAAAAGAAATTCTCGCTAAAATTCTGTCTTACTTTCACTCGAACAATTTAACCAACAGCCCGATAATAGGCAAGATTAATATACCAGGTGTTGGTATGGATTTTAATTTTGGTCTGAGGCTTGAAATACCTGCCGGCAATAAGTATCAAGTCAAAGTGAGGGATTATTACAACGAT
>CAJODU010000107.1:0-3173 GCA_905233325.1 uncultured Selenomonadaceae bacterium | reverse complement strand
CATTGGCACGTCACTATACTTCAGAATGGCAATATTTTGTTTGATTATAAGTTTGATCCGCGTGGTCAAAGAGTGCATTTCATCTTCCACCAAGCTCTGGGCGATAATATAACACTCTTTCCTTATATGGACGCCTTCCAAAAGGCTTATGGCTGCAAAATCTCCTGCACTGTTCCGCCATACCTTCGAGAGCTGGTTAAGACTTACTATCCTCACATTGAGCAGACTGATACTTTGCCTTATGATACTTATGCCACTTACTATATGGCAGCTTGTATCAACGTTCCGATTGCTGCAAACTGGGATTCAAGGGCAGTGCCGCTTCTTGATATTGGCAAGACTATCTTGAGTGATTCAAAGATGGGCAATCCTCAAAGAGTGATCTTTAAGCCCACCAAGCCACGACAAATACAAGAGCCTTATGTCTGCATTGCCGTCCAAGCCTCCACTACTGCCAAAAGTTGGATGTACCCGGGTGGTTGGGATATAGTCGTCAATCACCTCAAGGAGTGCGGCTATCGTGTTATCTGCATTGACAAAGAGCGTGAGTGTACAAATTACGGTAATACCGTCAAAATGCCTGAAGGTGCCGAAGACTTCACCGGCGATATTCCGCTGTTAGAGAGGGTAAATACCCTTGCATATGCTGATTTCTTCATAAGCGTCAGTAGCGGTCTATCCTGGGTGGCCTGGTCTCTGGATATTCCGGTTGTGATGATCAGCGGTATTACTGAACCTTGGTACGAATTTAACACGCCTTACAGAGTCAAGAATAATATCGTCTGCCACGGCTGCTTTAATGATCTGCGCGTTGATTTGGCAGAATGCTACAACTGCAGACGTTACGAAAAGTCTGATCGAAGGTTTGAATGTTCAAAGAAAATATCACCACAAAGAGTGCTTGAGAAAGTAGATCAAGTGATTGCAGATTTGAATAAATAGATAGAGGCAAATAATGGAAGATGAAATTCGCTGGAAAGTAACCGATCCACTCGGCAATGAGGTCATTCTGAAAGAATCAACATTTCGTGAACATATTCTCGGAGATCATCAAATGGCAGATGCAGAATATCGCAAAATAGCTGAAACTCAAGCAAAAGCTATAATACAAAATCCTCAACTAATCATAGAAGATAAAGAAGATAAAAATCGTCACATATTCTACAAAATAATTTTAATGCCTTTTGATGATTCAAAGAAAAAATTAACAACACTAAAAGTTGTGATTGATACTGACAGAACACCTCATGCAGTGGCAACTTGGGTTATACAAAGTAAATTGAAATATAAATTGATGGAGGAGTGGATACTTTATGCAAGTTAATAAATATGATGCTGATCACGATGTTCTGCACGTTTTCTTGAGTGACCATTATTGGAAAAATTCATCTTCTGATGAAGAAGCAAAAAATATTTATGTGACTCGTGATGACGATACGGATGAGCTTCTTGGCTTTGTCATTCTTGACTATAAAGAAAATGCTGAAATTGTCAAGAAAATGTATCCGCAATATGATTTCTCCATAGGCTACAAGGAGCAGTAGTATGATTGCAGTTATTGATTATGGTGTCGGGAATCTCTTCAGCGTTGAAAAGGCTTTTGCAGCTATCGGCGAAGAAGTAAAGGTCACCGGTGAAGCTGAAGATTTGAAAATGGCTGATAAGTTAGTATTACCGGGTGTCGGTGCCTTCGGTGATTGTATGAAAAATCTTGAGGCAACGGACTTGATTCCTATCATCTTGGAACAGATCAACAATAAAAAGCCTCTGCTCGGAATATGTGTTGGCTTACAGATACTATTTGAAGGCAGTGAAGAATCACCAAATTCAAAAGGACTTGGTGTCTTCAAGGGTATGGTTAGGAGAATCAATGCTCCTCAATTAAAAATTCCTCACATGGGTTGGAATTCTGTCACAACGCATAACAGTTTATTTGAAGGCTTAAATGAAAATCCTTACTTCTACTTTGTTCACAGTTATCATGCAGTGCCGGAGGATCGCAGTCTTATAACAGCGACAACTGAATATGGCGAAACTTTAACGGCAGCGGTTGCAAGGGATAATATCTATGCTACACAATTCCACCCTGAAAAATCCGGCGATGTCGGACTTCAGCTTTTGAAAAATTTCGTTAATATGGGATAGTGACAATTTTGGAAGTTTTAAAAATAATAGATGCTCATTTGCATTTTGCTAATGAAAGTTACTTTGATGCAATCGCCATTGCTGCCGGTCATCAAAACAACGCCACTCACCTTGAAGAGTGTTACAAAGCACTCGGAATTGTTCACGGAATCGTCATGGGCAATCGTACTCTTAATGTTGAGGATCACGTCTATCCGAAATTTTTGAGCTATTGCGTTGGGTTAGATACAATCGTCAGCAACACCCTTGATTGGCGTGACAATCTCAATAAAATAGAACAGAATCTTCAACGGCGCGAATGTGTTGGTATTAAGCTATACCCTGGTTATTTGCATTTTTACGTTTCAGATGATAGTTTGGCACCACTCTACAAACTTGCGGCTAAATATAACAAGCCGGTAGCAGTTCACACAGGTTTAACCGCAATGAGTGGAGCCTATCTGAAATACAGTCACCCTATGGTTATGGACGAGGCAGCAGCGAAATTTCCCAATGTTAAATTTGTGATGTGCCATCTCGGTGAGCCTTGGATTGCCGACGCTGTCGCGGTGCTGTCGAAGAATCCCAATGTTGCCGCCGACCTTTCCGGTATGTTGGAGCAAAAAATACCTGATATGGAGCAATTCTTGAAGAAGAAAAAGTTCTATATTGAGCAGTTGTGCGGCTGGCTGGAATATCTCGACGACTACAAGCGAATAATGTTCGGTACGGACTGGCCGCTTGCAAATCTCAGCGACTACATTGAGTTTGTAAAGTCGTTCATTCCAAAGGAAGAGTGGCAACAGGTATTTTATAAATCTGCGGCTAACATCTACAAAATGGAATAGTGGTGGCTTTCCTGTTTAAATACAGGAATTTTTGAATTTATGAAGAATTAAAGGTGAGGTAAAAATACTTATCAAATGCAAACTACAATCAGCACAGCAGAGGGAACGATAACAACAGAGGCAACTGCTATGATGGTGGTTAAAAAATAAGATATATTTTTAAAATTATGGAAAAATTTACTCCAACTTACAATTTAGAAG
>CAJODU010000106.1:9301-18509 GCA_905233325.1 uncultured Selenomonadaceae bacterium | reverse complement strand
ATTGCAGTTGCGACAATCAAGAAATCAAGGCAGGTATTGAGGAAGACACCATAAGCGATAACAGGAGCGCCTGCCTCTTTGGCTGCAGCAATAGAATCATATTCCACGCTGCCAAGATTGATGTAAAGGTTAGAGAAGTCAACCTTACCAAGAAGAAGACCGAGCGGCGGCATGAGAATGTCAGAAGTGAATGAGGAGACAATCTTACCAAAGGCAGCACCGATAATGACACCTGTTGCCATATCGATGACGTTGCCGCGCATTATAAATTTTTTAAATTCTTCAATCAAAAATAAAACCTCCAATAATAATACATTTTCTTCAGCCCACCCAACCAACCACAAGTAATATTAATCTTCGCTGAAAAAATCGTTATCTACACGTTTGATTTTATAGATTTTTTGCGTTTGAACGCCAACGTCAAATTCAATCATTAACTCAGTAAGTTTTTTTCCATCAACTAAAATTATATGTTGAGCATCAGCGTAAGTTTTAGCTTCTTTTGAAAATTTCGCCGTAGTAATATAGAGACCTTTCTCTATTTTTGGTGGACCTGCTAACGCTCCCATAAATTTTTGAATTTCGGGACGTGAAATTACAGTATCAGGTGACCAGCGTTTTGCTTGAATGTAAATCAGATTAAAGCCGAGCTTGTCTTCATAAATGACACCATCAACACCGCCATCACCGCTGGACTTTGTGACAAATCCGGCACCCTCATAACCGCCATATCCCATAGCTTCCATCAACTTTACAACTAATCGCTCAAAAAAATTCGGTGACATATTTAAAACAGATGTCAACAGCTCATCGGATAATTCAGCAGTTATTTCTTGATAGCTTTTTTCAAAAAGTTCTTGTGGTGTGTCTTCATCAATATCTATAGATTTGATAATTTGCGATGGTCGTTTTCTTTTAGCTTCAGCGAATGCCGGAAATCGTTCAATTAAAACATAGTCGGTGATTACAATATTCTCTTTTAGAATATTTTTACCTGTATCAGTAATTTGATAATGACCTCTTGAAGGAAAACAAATTAATCCTGCAACTTTTAAATGCGTCTTACACCAACCGATGCGATTAATCCATTTTGGTGAACCACTTGGGATTGTTTCTGCAAGGTCTTCAGAGGTAAAATTCATATGGGCTTTTATATAATCACGACAATCTTGTAAAGAGTGAATTTGTCCATCGCTCAGTGATTCAAGAAATATGTTGTAAAATTCATGATACTTCGGTACAGCCATTTTGATACCTCAACAAAGAAAGAGCTACAACTATTATTCAGTTACGTTGTAATATTTCAAAAGTGCCTGTGTGCCTTCGTTGCCTTTGCCTTGAGATTCCATATTGCGAAGTTGACTCAGAACCATTGCAAGGATCGGAAGTGCTGTGCCATAGGCTGTACCTGTCTCATTGCCGATTGCTAAGTCTTTAGCAAGGTGTTTCATCATGAAGCCTGGATTGAAATCACCATCAAGACCGCGCTTGACGATATTAGTCATCTGCACGGAACCGGCAGACCCCGTCGAGACAGTATCATAGACCTTGTTAATATCCAGACCGGCAGCCTTAGCATAGGCAAACGCCTCACAAGCACCGGCAAGTGCACCGGCAAGTGCGATTTGATTGCTCATCTTTGCCTTTTGACCGGCTCCGGCAGCTCCCATGTATGCAATATTTTTACCTATAACCTCAAACATAGGCTTGAGTGCATTGAAGGAAGTTTCATCACCGCCGACGAATATTGTCAAAGTCGCATTTTTCGCACCGGTATCGCCGCCGGTTACAGGAGCGTCGACAGCATTAATCCCTTTTGATTTAGCCACATTGTAGATTTTCTCGGCAAGAATCGGCGAAGAAGTTGTCATATCAACAACGTAAGCCCCTTCCTTAGCGTTGGCGATGATTCCGTCCTCACCAAGATAGACCTGCTCAACGTCCTTCGGATAGCCGACGATTGTGATTACAACGTCCTGCCCTTTAGCACATTCACCAGGAGAGCTGCACCACTTCGCACCGCGTTCAACGAGTTTATCAGCCTTTGACTTTGTACGATTGTAAACACTAACCTCAAAGCCGGCGTCCATCAAATGCCCTGCCATAGCAGCACCCATGATTCCCGTTCCAATGAAACCTATCTTTTTTAAAGCTATCATTTTGTCTCACTCCTTACACAAGTGCAAAGTATACCACTTTTTCCTTGCAATTTCAATAAAAATTTTTACTTTACCACCATAACGGGAGAAGTTGACTGCTCTACAATGTATTGACTGACACTGCCGAGGAGTACGCCCTTGACAAGCCCCAAGCCGCGGCTGCCCATGACAATCAAATCCGGATTGATCCGCTTTTCAAATTCCAAAATTGTCACCGCCGGAGAGCCAATCTCCGAAAAAATTTCATATTTAATATCACTCGGCACCATGTTGACCGCTCGTTCCAAGATAACATCACCGGCCTTGCGGACTGCCGCGAGGATAGCATCAGAAAGACAAGCGTTAATTGCAAGCTGGTTGATATTGGCAACATATAAAAAATTCAGCTTAGACTCACAGAGATCGGCGATAGAAATTGCTTGAGCTACAGCACGATCAGAGCTTGCTGATCCGTCAACGGGTATCAAAATATTCTTTATCATCAAAAAGCACCTCTGTATAAATTTTCCTTAATTTTAACATATTATAATTCAATACTCCACTAAAATTTTTGATATATATGCACAAAAAAACTTTTCCAAGACATCGGAAAAGCTTTTTTATATTCATAGTGCCAATTTTAACGCTTAGAGAATTGTGAAGCCTTGCGAGCTTTCTTGAGACCGTACTTGCGACGCTCTTTTTCACGAGGATCGCGAGTCACAAATCCTGCCTTCTTGAGAGCAGGACGAAGACCGGCATCCAGCTCCATAAGTGCACGGGTGATACCATGGCGGATTGCTCCTGCCTGGCCGCTTGTCCCGCCACCTTTGACGTTTACTATCACATCATATTTATCGTTCATTTCAGTCAAGACAAGAGGCTGTCTGACGATCAATTCAAGAGTTTGAAGTCCCAAATAATCTTTCATATCACGCCCGTTGATGGTAACTTTGCCATCACCGGGGACGAGACGAACACGAGCAACAGAGCTTTTTCTGCGACCGGTGCCGTAATAACTGACTTGTGCCATTATATTTCCTCCAATTTACATTTCCGAATCATTTTATTAAGCGTGCTGCTGAGAATGTCTGGACTCAAACAAGCTGAGTTCAAGAGTTTCCGGCTTCTGTGCAGCATGCGGGTGTTCGGCAGTCTTATAAACATGCAACTTTCTGTACATATCCTCACCAAGTTTATTCTTTGGCAGCATGCCTCTGATTGCATGTTGAATGACACGCTCAGGATATTTATTCATCCATTCATCAGCTGAGGCAAATTTTGCACCGCCGAGATAGCCGGTGTGGTGGAAATATTCCTTCTTCTTGAATTTTTTACCTGTCAAGACGACTTTTTCAGCATTGATAACGACAACATAATCGCCGGTGTCAACGTGAGGAGTCCAAACTGGTTTATTTTTTCCGCTGAGGACTTTTGCTACTTCTGATGCAAGGCGACCAAGAGTTTTACCGTCAGCATCAACTAAATACCATTTGCGATCAATATCTTTTGCTTTTGCCATGAAGGTTGGCTTCATTGGGTTCATTTCATCTTCCCCCTAGAGTTTGACGATTTTTTAATTTAACCTTGACGAATACGGTAATGCCCGGGGCTATGGAAACACCACTGCTTTCGCCATACTCAAAATAGTATAATCAAAAGTTTCAATTAAGTCAAGATATTTAGTAAAAATTTTGGTTAATTTTCTAAACGGATAAATCTATTTTTCCAAAGAATGAATTTTGTTAATTCGACGGGTATGTCTGACCTCGCCGCTATAATCAGTCGTCAACCACATGCGAACAATCTCGCCGGCGGGGCCAAAACCAAGCACTCGACCACCCAATGCCAAGACGTTAGCATCATTATGCTCGCGAGACATCTTTGCCGAGTAGACATCACTGCAGAGAGCACAGCGAATACCTTTAATTTTATTCGCCGCGATTGACATTCCTATACCCGTGCCGCAAAGAAGTATTCCACGATCTGAAATACCGCTAATAACTTCATTGCAAACCTTCTCGGCAATTTCAGGATAATCAACGGGATCATTTCCAAAAGTGCCAACATCGTGAATCTCAATATCCGCAAACTCTTTCAATATCATTTTGACTTCTTCTTTCAGTGCAACAGCACCATGATCACTTCCGATTGTAATTTTCATCTTACGTACTCCCCAAAATATATATTTATTCTTGTCAATATAGCCTGACTTTCACTAATTAAGCTCATTTTAGGGTATTTAAATATATTTGTCAATATTATAATTTGATTGACTTGTTTGCCTTAAATTGGTAAACTATTAGCAAGATAATTTAAATATATTGAGGTGTTACAAATGAGCGACAATCGTTTAATAGTTGCCTTGGATTTTCACAACATTGATGATGTCAAGCAGCTTGTCAATGAACTTGGGGACAGCGTGAACTATTACAAGGTCGGCATGGAACTTTTTTACAGTGTCGGTGCTGAAGTTGTCAAATTTTTGAAGAGCAGCAATAAAAATATTTTCCTTGATCTGAAACTCCATGACATTCCCAACACAGTGGCGGGCGGTCTCTGCTCTTTGATGAATCTCGGAGCAAATATTTTGAATATCCACGCCGGCGGCGGCTATACTATGATGAAGACGGCAGCGGAACGCTTAAAGATGGAAGCTGATCTTCTGAAAATAGAACGGCCAAAATTAATCGCAGTGACTGTGCTGACAAGTATCAATCAAGAGGATTGGGAGGGACTTGGCTATAATCTGCAGATGAAGGGGCAAGTGGTAAGGCTCGCGAAACTCGCGCAGAAGGCAGGACTTGACGGCGTGGTAGCCTCACCGCAGGAGGCAAAGGCTATCAGAGAGGCTTGCGGCAAAGACTTTTTAATAGTAACCCCGGGCGTTCGTCCCGCCGGAGCAGCTATCAACGATCAAAGCAGAATCGCGACGCCGTCTCAAGCTCTTACAAACGGTGCAACTCACTTGGTGATAGGTCGTCCGATTATCGCCGCCGAAAATCCCAAAGAGGCAACTCAACGTATCCTTGAAGAAATGAGCACTATTCCTGCAGCTCAATAGAATATTGACATACTCCCCACGGCTAAAGCCGGCGGATTCTGCTATCATCGACATTTGCCTCATAAACAAGGACTTAATGTCTCCTGCAATGGTCGATGCCCCAACCATATATTTTACGAAGAGGCGGATTTTACCCCTGCTCATCTTCAAATATATTTTAGCAAATGAATTTACAAAATGCAATAAAAATTTAGCGGCTTACATCCCAATAGCTAAAGCAAGGGACTTTTCGCCGCATTTCGGTAATAATATTGGTGTGATTATTTTCAAGAGGTGAAGCAGCTTGTTTGCAAGAACTTTCGGAGCAACTACGCTTGGTGTTGAAGGACAAATAATTTCGGTTGAAGTGGACAGCAGCAACGGTATGCCGTCTTTTGATATAGTGGGCTTGCCGGACGCCTCTGTTCGTGAATCTAAGGAGCGCGTCCGCACTGCTGTCAAAAATTCCAATCTCCTGCTGAGGGCGGAGAAAATCACTATAAACTTGGCACCTGCCGACATGAAGAAAGATTCTTCGGGGCTTGATTTACCGATTGCTGTGGGCTTGCTCTCTGCTCAAGGTGCCATTCCTGTCGAGAAAACTGACGGTTGTTTATTCAGTGCCGAGTTGTCACTTGAGGGAAATCTTCGAGCTGTTCGCGGCGTTCTTCCTATGGTTGTTACTGCCCGCGATCAAGGCTTTAAAAAAATCTTCGTTGCAAAAGAGAATGTCAACGAAGCTCTGCTGGTTGAAGGGATTGAGGTTTATGCTCCGAAGACTTTGCGGGAATTGATACATTTTCTTCAAGGCTACGAAGAACTTCAGCCGGAAGTCAAGCAGGATATTATCAACGATGAACCTATCTTGGAATTTCAAGATGATTTTGCTGATGTGCAGGGGCAATTTGTAGCTAAGAGAGCGTTGGAGATAGCTGCGGCAGGCGGTCATAATGTGCTGATGGTTGGTGTCCCCGGTTCCGGCAAGACAATGCTGGCAAAGAGAGTAAATACGATATTGCCGGAATTGACACGCGAAGAGGCTTTGGAAGTCACCAAAATCTACAGCATAGAAGGCAAGCTCGGACCGAATGGCGGCCTTATAACAAGGCGTCCATTCCAAAATCCCAACCACGACGCCTCAACTGCCTCAATGATAGGCGGCGGCACAATTCCCAGACCCGGGCAGGTGACGCTTGCTCATCATGGGGTATTGTTCTTGGATGAGTTCCCTGAATTTAAGAAAGAAACGCTTGAGGCCTTGCGTGAACCGCTGGAGGAACGGCAAATTACCATATCACGCGTAAATGCGACTTTGACATTTCCGTCAAGCATAATATTGATCTGTTCAATGAATCCCTGCCCATGCGGCTGGTATGGCGACATAGAGCACCCTTGCCGCTGCACACCGCAGGAGATCAAGCGGTATACTCGACGACTCTCCGGTCCTCTGCTTGACAGAATTGATATACATATTCGCGTTCCCAAGGTGGAATATAAAGACCTTGCGTCAAAGAGAAAGAATGAGCCTTCTTCGGAAATCAGAAAACGCGTCACGGCAGCAAGAAAAATTCAATTTGAAAGATTGAAACCGTATAATCTGTTTTGCAATGCACAGATGAATCACGCATTGATTGGCAAATATTGTCTAATGACGGACAGAGCGGAGGAACTTCTTGAGTTGGTTTACAAGAAAAAACATCTTTCCGCGAGGTCTTACGACAGAATCAAGAAAGTTGGACGTACCATTGCCGATCTTGAAGGCAGTGATATTATTGACAATGTGCATATTGGCGAGGCTATCAAACTTCGCAACGACGTAGATTTTGATTCTTATTAATTAAAGTAGAAGAAGAGAGCTGCAAGGGCGGCTCTTTTTGCAAGAGGTGTATTTTTTGAGTAAAGTTCACAGGCTGGATTCCGGCACTATTAACAAAATTGCAGCGGGTGAGGTCGTTGAGCGTCCTGCCTCCTGCGTCAAGGAATTGGTTGAAAATTCTATTGACGCCGGCGCAACCAGAATTGAAGTTGAGATCCAAAACGGCGGCAAGTCCTTCATTAGAGTCACTGACAATGGTATCGGTATGAATATGGAAGATGCCTGTCTTTCCATTTGCCGCCACGCCACAAGCAAAATCAAAGATGCCGAAGACCTCAACGATATTTCAACCCTTGGCTTTCGCGGCGAGGCACTGCCTACCATTATGTCTGTCTCCAACTTCAACATACGCACCCGTCAAGAGGGCAGCGATTTAGGCACTTCTATCAGTCTCAACGGCGGCTTGAATCAAGAAGTACAGGAAATGGGCTGCTCACTTGGGACAACGATTTTGGTTGAAGACTTATTTTTCAACACACCCGCCCGTAAAAAATTTCTGCGGACAAACAATACGGAGGGTTCAAAAATCCACGATTTTATTATAAAGCTCGCCTTGAGCCGTCCCTCTATTGCCTTCAAATTCATCAACGGCAACAGGAATGATATAAATACACCGGGCAGCGGCAATTTAATTGAGACTATCGCAAGCATTTACGGCCGCGATATTTCTGACTCACTTCTTGAGGTTGATTTTACTGATATGGACGACGAAAACTTCACGATCAAGGGCTATATCAGCAAGCCCAATCTTATGAAAAGCTATCGAAGTTGGCAGACCTTTATTGTCAATGGCAGAATCATAAGCAACCGTATAATTTCTAAGGCAGTTGACGAGGCTTACAAGTCTCTGATTCATCAGAATGGCTTTCCGCTTGCCATTTTGATATACAGTCTGCCGCCTCGTAGCATTGATGTCAATGTTCACCCTCAGAAAACGGAAATCAGATTCGAGGACGAAAATAAGATTTACAGGGCAACCTATGCGGCAATCATTAAAGCCATTGAAGGTAAAAATCTCGCTGTCGGCAGTTTCGATGATGATCTGGCGAATGTTGCCGCCTTGACTTCATTGAGCGGCAGAAATACTTTCACTTCGCAGCGTACTCAACAAAGTCCCAGAGATTATTCACCTCGCTTGGATTATGGCAAAGATTATACTAAATCGTCGCCGACGATAGATCCTGCAGCAAATTCCAAAAGATACAGCTTGAACGAAGTGAGAGATATTCTCAGTGCAAATTCAAAGTCGCGATTTGAAGATATTGATAGAGAACTTGAAATCAGTCAAGCCTCCGCCCTCACAGACTTCAAGCAAGATTTAATCACATTCGACGAAACGAACCCGCCGAAGAAGATAACGCCTATCGGGCAGATTGATTTGTGTTATATCATTGCCAAAGATGATCACGATCTATATATAGTCGACCAGCACGCCGCCCACGAGAGAGTTTTATTTGATCGCTTTTCCGGCTATACTGACGGTATTCCCGCGCAGCAGCTTTTAGTTCATCAGATTCTCAGCTTTGATGATTTTGAGTCTCAGCTTGTTGAAAATAATCTTGAACTGTTCCACAATCTCGGCTTTACAATGGAGTCGAGCGGTGAGAATGAGTACAGACTCATGGAGATTCCTGCCGATGTTGACAACAGTGATGCTGAAGGTATGCTCAGGGAGATTTTGGCAGAATTGCCGCCCGTTGATGATTCTGTGGCAGGTGAGGAGCAGCAGAAGGCAATAGCAAGGAATATCAGGCAGTCCTGCCTCGCCGTTACCGCTTGTCGTGCCGCAATCAAGGCAGGACACGAACTCAACTTCCGACAAATGCAGATACTTCTTGATCAGCTCACAAAGACAGCTCACCCCTTCACCTGTCCGCACGGTCGCCCGACAATATTGAAGTTAAGCTCTCAAGACCTCGCTAAAATGTTCAAGCGTACGGGATTTTGATAAAAGTAGCTTAAATTGTCAGAAAAATTCTCAAGAAAAAGCTGTGAAAGGGATTGACATGTATCGAATACAAATACAAAAATTGTAGACAAAGATTGTTTTAAGTTGTAAAATATTGCTTGATAAGCCTATGATGTACGAATGAGGCAACCCTTAGGTGATGGTTGTGCAGTTTAATTTTCAGTTCCGTTATCAGTGAATCA
>CAJODU010000106.1:4368-9215 GCA_905233325.1 uncultured Selenomonadaceae bacterium | reverse complement strand
AGCTCATTTGCGATCGTGTAGAGGTGTGTAGTACGCCAGTAGCTTTTTGCTATAAAATCTAAATCAAAGTCATATTTGTCTATGGTTTAGGTAACTATATATATATAAATATATAATGAATTATTAAAATTTTTCAGATTTAATTTGAATTGATTGGGGGTTAATTGATATGGCAGAAGAAAAGAAAATAGAGAATCTTGAGGCGATGAATAAAGAGGAACTCGAACAAGTCGCAGGAGGCACTTACCTTGAAAGTGGATCTGACGCGAAAAAATTCAAAGAAATTGGCGTAAATCTCTACGATAGTAGTATTTTTGGTGTTCCGATTATCAATGATTTCAACAAATTGCGCGAGGCGTTCAATCAATACGGTGTCACGATTAAGGATAACGGTGGTATTATTAACGCGAATGAATATTTTATCGGCGACAAAAAAGTTTCGCGCGACGATGCTTGGAAACACATCTACGAGCAACTCAAGAAATGAAATTATGAGAAAACGCTGCCATTCGCGCCATATTATCCTAAACTTAGCCGGAGGATATGGGCGCATTTTTTGTTGACTTAAATTCAAAAATTGAGTAAAATAAAAAAGCGGATACTTTCCGCATTAACCAAATTGTAGGAGAGATTTTAATGAGAAGTGATATTGTAAAGAAGGGTGCTACTCGCTGTGCACATCGTTCGTTATTCCACGCAAATGGTTTTGGTCCCGATGAACTGAGCAGACCTTTAATTGGTGTTTGCAATTCATTCAATGAGATTATCCCCGGACATATGCATCTTAAATCTATAACCGAGGCGGCTAAACTCGGTATCGCGGCTGCGGGCGGTACACCGATAGAGTTTCCGGCTATAGGCGTTTGCGACGGTATTGCCATGGGACATACCGGAATGAAATATTCCCTTGCAAGCCGTGAGTTGATTGCTGATTCCATTGAGGCGGTCACTATGGCAAGCGGTTTTGATGCACTCGTTTTGATTCCGAACTGTGACAAGGTTGTGCCAGGTATGCTTATGGCGGCAGCGAGGCTGAACATTCCGTCGATAATCGTCAGCGGCGGACCCATGCTTGCAGGGCGTCTCAACGGTCGTGATATCAGTGTCAGTCAGGCCTTTGAGGCAGCAGGTAAATTTGCGGCAGGTCAAATGACGGCGGAGGAGATGGCTAATCTTGAAAAGCATGCTTGCCCGGGCTGCGGCTCCTGCGCGGGTCTCTTCACTGCCAACACCATGAACTCCCTCGCAGAGGCTCTCGGAATGGCTCTCCCGGGTAACGGCACAATTCCTGCGGCTTACAATGGAGATCGTCTGATTCTCGCCAAACTCGCCGGTAAGGTCATCATTGAGCTGCTCAAGAAGGATATTAAACCTCGCGATATTCTCACACTCAAGGCTTTTGAGAATGCTATCACCGTTGATATGGGTATCGGAGGCTCCTCTAATACAGTTCTGCATTTGACGGCGATTGCTCACGAATGTGGAATCAAAATCCCCGCCACCCTCTTTGATGAGATCAGCCGCCGCACTCCGTACATTACCAAACTCTCACCGGCAGGTACTCATCATATGCAAGACCTTGAAGAGGCGGGTGGAATCACTGCCGTCATGCACGAACTCGCCAAGAAAAACCTCCTCCACCTCGACGCTCTCACAGTCACCGGCACCGTTGCAGAAAGAATCGAAGGTGCAGAGATTCAGCGTCCCGACGTTATCCACAGCGTTGACAATCCATATCGTCAAACCGGCGGCATTGCAATCCTTCAAGGCAACCTCTGCCCTGATTATGCTGTCGTCAAGGCGTCTGCCGTCGCTGAAGATATGCTCGTCTACAAGGGTAAAGCGAAATGTTTCAACAGTGAAGAGGACGCCATCAACGCTATCATGGCAAACGAAATTCACGATGGCGACGTCGTTGTCATTCGTTACGAAGGTCCGAAAGGCGGTCCCGGTATGCAAGAGATGTTAAACCCGACGGCAGCAATCACCGGTGCGGGTCTCAAAGTCGGTCTTATCACTGACGGCAGATTCAGCGGCGCAAGTCAAGGTGCGTGCATTGGTCACATCTCACCTGAGGCTATGGAAGGCGGTCCGATTGCACTGATTGAGGATGGCGACATTATCTCAATAGACATTCCTAATCGTAAATTAGAGTTAGAAGTCAGTGACGATGAGCTTGCAAGGCGTAAAGCCAACTGGAAAAAGCCGGAACCGAAAATCAAGAGCGGCTACCTTGCCCGCTATGCAAAGTTGACTACCTCTGCCTCCACCGGTGCCGTGTTGAAGACTGATATTTAATGCAAAATCGTAAACGTACATTACTTCTAAAGCAGGAAAACGAAAACATATAACGAATATTTAATAAATGTAACTAAATAATGGAAGTGTATATTTAGTGATATAGATGTCTTTGATCTGTGCTGTAAACGGGAAGGTGATAAAAATGTTTGAAATTCAATCTTGGTCCGGTCTCAGTGCCGTGATACTTTCCTTAGGCTGCTATTCGATGTTGGCGATTGCTGCGATTGGTGTATTTGTGTTCGCCTTCGTTGAAAATGGCTCTAAAAATAAGGATTTGACAGACGGGCTGGTTCTCGGTGAGAGGCAGCAAAATAAAGATGGTTATATCTCTGTCAAAGACAAGAGCGATCTGCTTGGTGCCATAGCCGTTTGCAGCACGGATTTAAGGCCGGCAGGTACGGTAATCGTTGAAGGCGAGCCTGTGGACGTTGTGACAGAGGGCGACTTTGTCAAGAAGGGCGATATAGTGAAGATTATCAGCACTGAGGGCAGTCGTGTCCTCGTCCGCAGGATTTAACTTAAATGTGCAAAAAATTCCTGATGTTAGAGGTGAAGTGATTTGAAATTTGAAATTGATTTTAATGATGATGATTCCTTAATCGTAGAAAAATATATGCAAGATACTAATATGACTATCTCTGAAGTTGCTCGCCAAGCAATTCTCGAAAAAATTTTTCAAGATGATGATGATTTGTACAATTATGAACAAGCACTCAAAGAGTATAGAGAGAATCCTACAACTCATACATTAGCTCAATTCAGGGCAAAGTTGGGATTGGCGTGAAAATTTATTAATTTATGATCTAATACATAGTTTTTATAAGGTGATGTTAATGGAATTTATTTTTACACTGATATTTTTGATTGTGATGTCTTCAGTGTTTTTGCATTTTGTACCGATTGGCTTGTGGATTTCGGCACTTGCAGCTGATGTCCACGTCGGAATATTTACCCTTGTCGGTATGAGAATGCGCCGCGTACCACCTGCAAAGATTGTTATGCCGCTGATTAAAGCCAACAAGGCAGGTCTGAGCGTCAATGTCAACCAGCTTGAAGCGCACTATCTCGCCGGCGGCAATGTTGACAAGGTTGTAGATGCACTGATCGCCTCACAGCGTGCAGAGATGGGTCTGCCTTTCGAGAGAGCGGCGGCTATTGACTTGGCGGGTCGTGATGTCCTTGAGGCAGTTCAGATGAGTGTCAATCCGAAAGTCATTGAGACGCCGGTGGTCTCTGCCGTTGCAAAGAATGGTATTGAGCTTAGAATCAAGGCGCGCGTCACCGTCCGTGCCAATATTGATCGTCTTGTCGGTGGTGCCGGTGAGCCGACGGTCATTGCTCGCGTTGGCGAAGGTATTGTCACAACTGTCGGCAGTGCGGAAAAACACACTGACGTTTTGGAAAGCCCTGACGAAATTTCTAAAGTCGTTCTAGGCAAAGGGCTTGATGCCGGCACAGCTTTTGAGATTCTTTCGATTGATATTGCTGATGTTGATGTCGGCAGAAACATCGGTGCACAACTTCAAACAGACCAAGCAGAGGCAGACAAGAAGATTGCACAAGCTAAAGCAGAGGAACGCCGTGCAATGGCAATCGCCCAAGAGCAGGAAATGAAGGCCTACACCCAAGAGATGGAGGCAAAAGTCGTCGAGGCACAGGCAGAGGTGCCTCACGCTATGGCAGCAGCCCTCAAAGAAGGCAAAATCGGCGTCATGGACTATTACAACATGATGAATGTGCAGTCTGACACCGAGATGAGAAATGCTATCAGTCACGCCGGAAAGAGTGAAAAAATCAGAGGCAGTGACAGCAAGATAGTTTGATACTTTTGATATTTTTGAAAGATTGAAGATCGATACATTTGTAGTGTCGATCTTTTTTGTATATTTTTTTATGTTGAAGTTTGAGACAGAAAATCAATAAAAATTTAATTAGGGATTGCAAAAATGAAATTAATCTGGTATAATTTTTGAAAAATATAGGAGGTTTTCATTAGAATGTTAAAATTGAAAGAGAAAAATGTCAAGCTGTTCAGCATAATCATTGGGCTGATGTTTATTGGTAGTGTAGTCGCGATAGCACTTACTCAAAGTGGAGCAGGTGTAGCATCTGCAGCAGATAAAGGCGCGGTGGGTGTCATTGATGCTCGTCAAGTAATGAGTCAGCACCCGGATCGTCAAACTGTTGAATCCCAAATGCAAGCCGCCGCCGATGAGATCAGAAAAGACTTTGAAGAAAAATCCAAAGGTATGAACGATCAAGAAAAGCAAGATTATCTCCAGCAAAGTCAGCAGCGTCTCCTTCAAAAGCAGCAGGAATTGGTAGAGCCGGTTGAGCAGTCTGTACAAGACGCAGTCAAAAAAGTCGCCGATACTAAGGGAATTGGCGTAGTTCTTGACAAGAGCGTAGTAGTCTATGGCGGTCAAGATATTACTCAAGACGTTATTAACAAACTCAGCAAAAAATAATCGTTAGGAATGATTAAGATGAATGAGGAATGGGAGTCTGTTGAGATTTCTTATTCCTCATTCTTCATTGAATGGTAA
>CAJODU010000106.1:0-4342 GCA_905233325.1 uncultured Selenomonadaceae bacterium | reverse complement strand
CGATAAGCAGAGGAAAAGCACTTGCAGGTATATTGACAGTGCTGACCTCTGCCGGAATAGGCGGTTACTATTACTTTCAAGAAGAGCCGCCGCCTGCTCCTGCAAAAATAGAAGTTGTCAGAGAGCCGGAGCCGGTGCAGGGTATAGGTTTTATTGATTTAGATGTAGTGAGGAGCAGCCTGGACAAAGACGGACGCCTTGCCGAGCTGATAAGTCAAGAGACAAGGCTGAAGTTGGAATTGAAGGACGCCCTCAAGCCTATGTTGATGACTGAACCCAAAGTTGAACAAAAGCCCTTTGATGATTCGGTGTGGCAAAAAAATGCTCAAGCTGTTATCAGTGAGGCGGCGGAAATTCAAAAACGCAAAAAACAGGCGGCTGAAGAATATAGGAAAGCAACCGAGGCGGAGCATATCAAAAAAAGAGATGAAGTAAATGCTCAGTTTCTCAATGAAGTGCTCAATATCAAGCTAAAGTTGCAAAATGCTGACAATATGCGTCTCACCAAAGATCAGATAGACGAGCTGGAAAGCCGACTGGGAGAAATACAAGAGCAGCGCAATCTGGCTCAAAGACAACTGATGGAAGAATGGGTAAAGGAAATTGCTGCCCATGCAGAAGAGTCAATCAAAGATGATGTTGAAAGATTGAAGACACAAGCACAGGAATCTAAAGAAAAGATCACTCAAGAAGCAAAACAAGCTCAGACGACAGCCATCGAGCGCAACAAAGCAGCTATGGAAAAGGCAATGCAGGAATCTAAGGCAAGGCAGGACAAGCGGCAACAGTTAATGGCTGAACTTCAAAGTGTTACTAAGGAACGAGCGGAACTTGAAGAAAAAATGATGGACAGTATGAGCGACTTGGCGGCAAAGCTGGCGGTGATAAATAAGTTGGCTTTAGTGCTGGCAGTCAAAGAGGTGAGTATGAATAAATATATCTCATTGCCTTCAGACCTATCCTCAACCTTCGACGTTGACATTGCACTATTTGCTACTGAGAAAGAACCATTAATCATACCTTCAACAGGTGCAGTTGATTTAACCGACAAACTGGTCAAAGAGCTGCAAAGGCAGTGATTGACTTTGACGATACAGAAAGAAGTGAAAATATTGTTGAAAAAATTTTTATTGATGATAACTCTTGTCGCGGCTATGCTGGTGAGCGGCTGCGGCGAAGTAAATATAGGTTACTTGGACTCTGAAAAGTTGATGGATACACCGCAGATCAAGACCATACGCGAAGAGGGTGAGTCCAAACTGCAAGAAGCAGAGATGAAAATGATAGAGGAAATAACAGCAAAGCAAGATGCCACCGACGAAGAAAAGCAAAAGGTACAGATGGAAGCCCAGCGCAAGTTGATGGGTATACAGCAGGCCTATTCCTCACAGATAAAGCAAAAATTGGACGCGGCACTTGCTGACATCGTTAAGGCAAAAAATATTGACATTGTAATTGACAGCTCCGAAGATCAAAAAGTAGTCTTTCAAGGTGGTATTGATTTGACTGATGAAGTCTCAAAGAAGCTGCAGTGAAGAGGTAGATTATGGAAAAGAGTTTGAAAGAGATAGCCGAACTTATAGGCGGAATAATATCACCTGAGGACGAGAATATTATAATAACGGGCTTGGAAAATATTGAGGGTGCATTGAGAGGGGACTTGATCTTCGCTATTGAACCGCATCTTGATGAGGCAAAAACGTCGAAGGCCTCCGCTGCGATTATACCACTTGAAACTGAAACCTTTCCTCTTCCGTCTATTCGCAGTGCTGATCCTAAGGCTGCCTTTGCAAAACTGCTGCAAATTTTTACACCCAAGCTGGAAATTAAAGCCGGTATCAGCGAGAAAGCACATATTGGAGACAATGTGAAAATTGCTGATAACGTGACGATTATGCCCTTCGCGGTTGTTGACGATAATGCTGAGATTGCCTCCAATGTAATAATCTATCCTCACGTTTACGTTGGTCAGTTCGCTAAAATCGGTGAAGGCACTGTCCTCTATCCAAATGTGACGATTAGAGAATATTGTCAAGTCGGGAAGAATTGTATAATCCACCCCTCTGCCGCCATTGGCTCTGATGGATTCGGTTTCACTACTAAGGACGGCGTCCATACTAAAGTTCCTCAAGTCGGCAATGTTGTCATTGAGGACGACGTTGAGATTGGTGCTCTTGTTGGTATTGATCGTGCCGCCATGGGGTCTACGATAATCGGGCACGGCACGAAGATTGACAACCTTGTCCATATCGGACACAACTGTAAACTTGGGGCTAACTGTCTTGTGGTTGCACAGACGGGATTGTCCGGCTCGACGATTGTCGGCGACAATGTAACCTTTGGCGGGCAGGTGGGGACTTCAGGTCATCTTACCATTGGCTCCAACTCTGTCTTCGCAGCACGAACGGGAATATCAAAATCAATGCCGAAAGGCTCCTTCTGTGCGGGATTTCCTATTCAATCTCATACAGAATGGCTGAAAACTCAAGCGGCAATGCGGCAACTGCCTGAACTGGTGAAGAAAGTCCGACAGTTGGAAGCTGAATTGAAAAAATTAAATGCCGGTCAATGATGAAAATATTAAAGCCGACCTGTACTCCTCAATTCTTGAGGCAGCAGATCGGCTTGATATTCAAAATTATTTTAAATGCGGCTATATTGCAGATTTTTCCTGATGTATCTTTCTAAAAACGATGAATAATTACATAACCGTGATGATGAATAGAATATATCATCTTGATGAAGATTATTAATGTGGCAAATGTGCCGAGGAAGAGCATAATCGCCATAGGCAAGGCATCATTACTGCCGCCGATACCGACAAGCGGAGCAACCAAGCCGCCGGAAAACATAGAAGAGAAGCCGAAGATAGCAGACGCTGTGCCGGCTTCTTTTGCATGGTATCTCATTGAAAGTGAGAAACTCGCGGCACCAAAGACGGGAATGGTGGTAACAAAGATGAGCAGACTCAAAGTTGTAAAGATAATTGATAGTTGAAGACTGACACAAATCATAAAAAGAATACTTCCAACGAGAGCCTGACCGACAGCCCAAACCATCAGCTTAATATCAGCAACACGACCTGCCAAGCGCATGGGAATCAAGCCGGAAAGCACCATACAAGCACCGAGACCGCCGAAGATAAAGCTGTACATCTGCGGTGAGACATGATAAATATTCTGGAATAGGAAGGGCGAGCCTGATATATAGGCGAAGAATGAGGCAAATATTGTAAACTGTATCAAACAATGCCCCAAAAAGTATTTATCATGCAGAAGAGTGCCGAACATCTTGAAACTTGAAAATACATCTTTCATTCGGAATTCCTCGGACAAAGTCTCAGTAAGAGACAACGAAGACAAAATCAGCAGCACACCAACGACGGCAAGCATAACGAAAATACCACGCCAATGCGTGAATACCAGTATCTGCCCGCCAATCACCGGAGCCAAAATCGGAGCAATACCATTGACCAGCATGAGCAATGAGATAAATTTTGTTAATTCTGCACCCTTATAAATATCCCTTGCAATGGCACGGGCGACAACAATCCCGAAAGATCCGCTCAACCCTTGAATAAATCTGCATACCAAGAAGAATGTTATATTCTCAGAGAATATGCAACCAAAGGTTGAGATTGTGAAAAATGTCATACCCAGTGCAAGTGGATTTTTTCGACCCCAACGATCGCTTATCGGACCGGCAAATAACTGTCCTATTGCCATTCCGACCATTGTCATTGTCAATGTCATTTGGATTGCAGAAGTGCCGGCGTTGAACTCTTCAGTCATTACAGGGAAGGCCGGCAGGTACATATCTATTGAGAGCGGAGCCAATGCTGCGAGAAATCCCAAAACTACGGCGAGGTGCAATTTACTTTCTTTGCCCATTTAATCACCTTATCTTCTAATTTCTGATATTATCCATTTAGCTATTACCTTTCAATGATAAATTGACACCGCAATGGTATTAAATCATATGAGCTTAATTTCTTGATCAATGGCTTTAAATATAAATTCACTTGCAAGTATACCATTGATTTTTTTGTAATTGAAATGTTCATCAAAAAATCTTCTGCGAGTTTCAAACATTTCATCGTTGCCATTAATAAGTACATTTTTAATGAAATTAGAAATTCCGTTAAAATCTCTTCCATCAACCCTGTAAAGAACTTTCATCAGCTGCTGACCCAATTCATTAAATCTTTGATATTCATTAGTCAAAAATAACAATGGCTTTCCCGTATACTGATATTCTGATATGAAAGAAGCACTGTCAAGGATCATGCCATCTGAAGTTGCAAAGATTGATTGATAGTAAGCCCCTGTTTCAACCTTAGCAT
>CAJODU010000105.1 GCA_905233325.1 uncultured Selenomonadaceae bacterium | reverse complement strand
ACCATTATAAATTTCTCCAAGATACTTGAATTTACATCGCCGCTATTTTCGGATTTTCCGCTACTTGAATTGATTGTATCAGAGTTTTCAGCTTTTTCGTTGATTGAGTCCTCTGCATTTGCCGCCTCAGCATTGACTTCCCTCGCTGCACTGACATCGTTATTGATCTCCTTGAGGGCGGCACCTTCTTGAGCGGCGGCAGCCTCAATATCAACATCACCTTCAGCAGAAGAGGCGTTGATCTGCTCGTTGAGGCGAATCATTGAAGGCTCTTCACTAACGCCGTTAATTTCACTGCCGACGACAGCCTCTGCACTCGGATCGCTGACTTCCTGTCCTGCCGCATACCCTGCCGTGCTGATACCGCCAACACCTCCGCCTACTCCGCTTTGAGCGGCTTTAAGTTCAGCCGTTGCCTCTGCAGAAGCCTTGATGAGAGCTCTTGTAACTGCCATTCTTGCCTCTGCTTTTGTCTTGGCTTTCTTGAGATCAGCCTTCAATTCTTCACGAGACTCTTCCGCTTTCTTTGCCTTCTTGTAGAGATCGGGATCATTCTTTTTGAGGTAGCCCAGTTCTTCGTTGGAGATTTTCTTGCCGCTCATCAATTTACGCTTGATTGAGGAAATGCGCTGCTTGGAATATTCGTCCCTGCTTGATTGCTGTGCTTGAATCATCTTTTCTGCCAGGGATTGATTATTTGCCGCTTTCAGATCCAATTTCAAATTGCCGGAAGAACTGACTATAGTCTGTCCTGTCTTTTTTTTCAAACTTTAGATTTTTTTGTTGAACGTAAGAATTTAACGTCCCTATTGTCGTAAAATCCATCAAAATCGCCTCCTTGGCTTTGTTCCCTCTAAAATCTTATATATTGTATCACTATAAGCAATATAGTACAAGAGTAGCAAACGCAAAAAAGCATTATTCTAAAGAATAGTACCGAATACTCGTTTCATCTTATCATCATTGAAAACTTCTTCAGGTGTACCGGCAGCAAGTACTTTTTTATTCAAAAGTATAACTTGATCTGCGTGTTTGGCAACTTGCTCCAGATCATGAGATATTAAGATTATTGCCATATCTTCGCTTGCTTTCAAATCCACAACGATATCATAAAACAAGTCAAGCCCGTTTTGATCAACGCCGCTGACAGGCTCATCAAGCAAGAGCAAATCAGGTATGGGATCAAGTGCCAAGGCAAGAAGAATACGCTGCAACTCACCGCCGGAGAGAGCTCCAAGTCTCCTGTCAATCAGATGTTCTGCCTTGACGCGTCGAAGGTTATCAATGACACGCTGCCTAATCTTCCTCGAAGAGAATAACCAGACAGGTCGATTAGACAGGCAAGCCATAAACAAATCAATAACCGAAGTGGGAGCGGTAACGTCGAAAGTCAAATATTGAGGCACATAACCAATGACAGGGTGTCCCGTATGCCGATCTTTAGCGTCGACATAGTTAAGATTGCCGCTATGTTCCACCTCGCCGAGAATCGCCTTCAAAAGTGTGGATTTACCGGCACCGTTGGGACCAATAAGTGCGGTGAGTTGTCCGCAGTGAACGTGGATATTGACATCTTCAAAAATAGTCAAAGCTCCCGCCTTGACGCCGAAGTGTTCTATCTTAGTGCAACAGACTTTGGCACATTCGTCAGCCCTATCAGCACCATGATGAAGGAACGATCTAAACAAAATTCCACTCCGTTCGCATAGTTTACTTAAAATCTACAAATTCATTGATGTTGGCACCGCCCTTGATCATCGGCTCGACGAAACTGCGCCAAACATTCAGCACAATGACACGCGGGTGCTCTGTATCCTCAATCGCCTTGGCAAGTGCCTGAGCAAATTCCTCTTGACTGGATACGGAAGTCGCCTTGATACCAAAACTTTCAGCATATTTCACATAGTCCATTTGATAGTCAAATTCACAGGCAATATAGCGATCCTTATAAAAAACCTTCTGAAGTTGACGAATCATACCAAGGCTTGTATTGTTGATGATAAGCGAGATGATAGGCAAATTCAGCCGTGCGATCGTATAAAACTCATTGCCAGTCATCTTGATGCCGCCGTCGCCGGTGACTGATATAACCCTGCGGCTCTTGCCGTAAGCCAACTGAGCACCCATAGCCGCAGGAAGACCAAATCCCATTGTGCCGAGTCCTCCGCTTGTCAGCCAAGTTCGCGGCTCCTCTATCCTCAAGTGCAGTGCCGCCCACATCTGGTGCTGACCGACATCAGTCGCAAAGGCAAAAGGTAACCCTTTGGTCTTCCTTGCAATCTGATTCATTGCCCAGGGAACTGTCAAACGGCTGACTTGATAGTCATAATCGTATTCATCAATCCAATCATCAATTTGCCGCCACCAGTCGTTGCGTTTTTGTGAAGGCTCATGCCTCATCAACAATTTGAGGATAGTCTTCATATCGCCGGCAAGTCCGAGACTGTTTTCAACGTTCTTGTCAATCTCCGCAGGATCAATATCAATGTGAATAAACTTCCTGCCCTTGGTGTACTTGCTGAGGTTGCCGGTTTGACGGTCACCGAATCTGCTGCCGATTGCAATTACCAGATCCGCTGCAGCGATAGCATGATTCGCTGCTTTCTGTCCGTGCATACCCGCAAAGCCGAGATTATGAGGGTGGGAGCGAGGCACTGCACCTAATCCCATGAGAGTCTGAACGACAGGCAAGTCAAATTTTTCAAGGAAGTCTAAAATCTCTTTAGTTGCGTTTGCCGGAATAGCACCACCGCCGACGATAGCAACAGGTCTTTCTGCATTGATAATCTCCTCCGCAGCTTCGGCGGCACAAATCAAAAAATCGGGATCTGGCTTCCCTACCGTCCTCTCAACAGGTGCCTCATATTTATAATCAACCTCGGCGAAGAAGAGATCGCGCGGAATATCAACCAGCACGGGACCGCGCCGCCCGCTCATGGCAATGTCAAAGGCTTGACGGATAGTCGGGACAATCTGCCTGACATCTTTGATTTTAAAGTTGTGCTTGGTGACGGGCATGGTTATATCTAAAATATCAGTCTCTTGGAAGGAATCACGTCCGAGTGAAGTGGTATCGACTTGTCCGGTGATTGCCACAATCGGTATAGAATCCATAAACGCCGTCGCAATACCGGTGACTAAGTTCGTTGCGCCGGGGCCACTCGTTGCAATACAGACACCGACTTTACCCGTTGCTCTTGCATAACCGTCTGCTGCGTGAGCTGCATTCTGTTCGTGTGTTACTAAAATTTGATTTATGCTCTTATCGTCGTAAAGTGCATCATATAGCGGAAGAATCATTCCACCGGGGTATCCGAATAATATATCAACACCCTGCTCCTTGAGACATTCAACTACAGCTTGCGCTCCCCTCATTTTATCACTGCTTTCATTAATTTCTTTGTTAATTTACACGCTTGAAAATATCTTTAAGCTGAACCTCAAAATCATCATATAATGAAACTTTAATCGCCTGTTTGACCGCCGCTTTCTGCTCTTCTGTCAGAACTTCCCACTCAAAATCACGATAAATTGAATAGACATTATCAAGTACGAGTCTATCATCTTTGCGAAGGTAAACTTCTACTCTTTTATCGTGAGGACTGACTATCCAGTATTCCTTGACACCATATTTTTCGTAGGCAGCAAACTTTTCCATACGATCACGACTTGCCGTTGATGGTGATAAAATCTCAACGACAAGATCAGGCGTGCCGTAGATGGCTCTTTCCTCGACAATATCAGGATTGCAGACAATCATAACATCTGGCACGAAATTATCATCTTCATCAAAAAATACATCAACTTCAGAAAAAGCCTCACAGCGTTTACCGTCAAGATAATTTCTAAAAGCATTGAAAATATTTCCCTGTATTCTGGCATGTGAAATCGTTGGTTTTGCCATCATGTAAACTTTACCGTTAATGACCTCATAATCTTGGTTAAAATCTGCCGAATAGGCGTAAGCTGCTTCACCCATTAAAACCACCTCTCATTGACTCAATCAAAAATGTTACTTGGCTTTTGCTGATTTGATTCTTCACAAAGTCAAAATCTCCTGCATTACATTCCCGAAGTTCTCATTAATAGGGCTTTGAAAAAAATTTTCAGAAATTTTCAATTGACAATTCAAGTAATATATGATATTTTAAAATAAAATAAGGAGGGGTAGCTTTGTCTAAAGAAACACTAAAAGAATCTCCTCTTCGTAAAGATATATATCAATCAAATCCATTAATCAACGCTCGCAAATGTATGGATATTATCGAATTAAGAATTTTTTCTTTGGGTCTGCAGGGGCTTAATCCTCATCGCTCGCTTAAAGATAAATTCTACGATAAAGAATTTCCTTTGACATTTATCCCGACAATTAAACTTGTTGAAATATTTGGTAATACTTGGTATTTGCATGATCTCGAAAAAATTTGTGATAAATTATTTAATGCAAAAATTACTCTTAATGACGATGATGGCAGCTTTGAAATGTTCCACATTTTTCAGCGTTTAAAATACAAACCCAAAGAAGGCTTGTATATTAAATTTGACGATCTCATGAAACCTTATATTCTAGAACTATTTCAAACTAAAGGCTATACTAAAATCAATATAGAGCAAATTTTTCCATTGATGTCAACCTATTCTGTAAGATTAGTTGAATTATTACTTCAATTTCAAGGAACCAAGAAAAAAATACTCTCTCGTAAAATTGACATTGATAATTTGCGTTTTGTCTTGAATGTACCTGATAATGCTTATATTGACAGAATGGATAATTTTAAAAAGAACGTAATAGAAAAGCCTATCGCTGAGATCAATAAAAAAACAAAATATAAAATGGACTATTGCCCCATCAAAACAGGCAAGAAGGTCACCGATTTTGTGTTTTATATGGATATTTCAAAATCACTTATCTAAATAATAAAGACGAAATTTATGTAAAAGTATATAGAATGTAGAGGAAAAATAAATGAATATATATAAATCAGGATTTGTTGCTGTAATAGGTCGTCCTAATGTAGGAAAATCTACATTGATCAACCACATAATTGGGCAAAAGATTGCCATAATGTCCGATAAGCCGCAGACTACACGCTCTCGCATACAATGTATCTTTAACATGGAAGATGCCCAGATGATTTTTCTTGATACACCGGGTATTCACAAGCCTAAGCATAAACTTGGTGAGTATATGCTCAAAGCCGCTGAGGGTACTCTCAAAGAGGTCGATGTAATTTTTTTTGTTGTTGACGCGACTGAAAAATTCGGCGGTGGTGAAAAATATATCATTGAGCGGCTAAATTCAACGAAACGACCTGTAATTCTCGTTATCAATAAAATTGATCTGATTGAAAATGAAAAGACTCTGCCGATAATTGCAGGATATTCAAATAAATATAATTTTGCCGCTGTCGTTCCAATCAGTGCTGTTGACGGCACTAATGTTGATCAACTGATCCTTGAAACTAAAAAATATCTGCCGGAAGGTCCCCAATATTATCCTGCAGATATGGTAACTGATCAGCCGGAGAGACTAATTATTGCCGAGCTTGTTCGTGAAAAATTGTTACATTCAACCGAAGATGAAGTACCTCATTCAATCGCCGTTGATGTAGACGAGATGAAGAAACGTGACAACGGTGACAATTACATAAGAGCGACAATATACGTTGAGCGTGATTCACAAAAGGGAATTATTATAGGCAAAAATGGCGAAATGCTCAAAAAAGTCGGCAAACTTGCAAGACCTGAAATTGAAATGCTCATCGGTACAAAAGTTTACCTTGATCTCTGGGTTAAAGTCAAAAAAAATTGGCGTAACTCTCAAGGAGCTATCCAAAATTTCGGTCTCGGTTCAACGGATTAACAATTATTCTTCAAATGAAAGAGATTTTGCAAATTCTGTCTGCATTGATTCGCGTATCTCCGGCTCTGAATTGATGTAAACACCTATAAACGAAAGTACAAACATCACACTGCTAAAGACTAATGCCAACAGGTATGGTCTTTTATTTTTGCCCTTTATGCAAGCCCAGCTCAAAAATCCTGCACTTATCGGCACAAGAAAAAATTCTATATGAAATATTAATTTAAAAAAATCGTACAATATACTTTGCCACTCTTCAAAATAATTTACACGAGCAGCCTGTCACCTCTTTTCTTTTTT
>CAJODU010000104.1:3152-13764 GCA_905233325.1 uncultured Selenomonadaceae bacterium | reverse complement strand
AAGTTGATTCCGCTATTAGTTCTGATAATATTTCTGCTCTTGTTCTGGCTTTGTACAATAATCTCACCTCCTGCAACAGAAATTTTAAATTTGATTTTTTAATTCCCTCATAATTTTTTCTTGCTCTCTAAGTTCTTTCTTCTTTTCGTGCAATTCTCTTTCGAGTTCTATTTCTCGACGAGTTAGATTTTCTTCATTCGGAATTAATTCTGGATGCATTTTGTAGTATTCGCTCATACAACTTGGCGAACAAAACTTTTGACCTTCACGATAAGGATTTAAATCCTGACCGCAATATTGACAACAATGCTTAGACATAGTAACACCTCACGGTCATTTTAGCATAACTTTTAAACTTCTTCAACTTAAATTACAACATCAATGTCATCGTGCCGTAAATAGTGGTTAGAGTTATCTCTACATTTACCTGCTCGCCTCTGTTGTTACGAATCAGATTTATACTGTCAATACTTTTAATGTAAGGATTCACCATTAAGCATTCAGTAATCATTCTTTTAAATTCTGATTGTCTTTCTTTAACTCCCATATTTTTTGCCATGAAGGTATATAACTCGATACCGAATCTCCAACTATACGCCAACCACATATATCTTTCAGTTTTCAATGCCTTGTATATCCAAATTTTAAGTGCGTCATTGCCTGTAAGAAGTATGTGATTGCCGTCGCCGTCGTAGATAAAACAATCATCGTTAAAATTCCAAGCATATTCGCAAAACAAAGGTAAATCAGAATTTTCTTCTTCATCACTTGAGCCGTCGAGAAAAGGATAATCATCAGCCATTCAGTACACCTTCTAACCTGTTTGAGCAGCTTCAAAACCGTCGCCGCTACCGAGATAGATAAGTTTAGCTGTGATGATAAAAAGTTGGTCGCCGTTAAGAGGATGTACAGCTACTAGGTCTCCAGCTTTTAAGGTATCAGTCAAAATCCAAGTTTCTTCATAAGGATTATCAATATCGTGCTTGTGAACATGGTGACCTGCCTCTTGAGTACCGCTTGTTATTTGACCTTTAGCCGTCCGAGTATGTCCGACAAGTAGATATTCATCAATGTAAATTTGTTCTTTTGTTAATTCAATGCTGTTCCAAGCAACTTTAATATCAGGAGGCGGTGATATTATTCTACCGACTGTGGGTCCTTGAGGCGTGTGTTGACCTGCTATATCGTGCATTGTGCTGATTATATTCGCTACCGATTGCTCAGCAGGAGGTATATCACTTGTTGGCATTATTTTCACCTTTCTTGTCTTTATCCTTATTACGATTACGACTTTTACCTGTCTTCTTATCTTTTTTCTTTTTTTCTTCAGGTAATTCTTTTTCGTTCATCAGGTTTTCAAATTCAAGTTCAAGATTCATTTCGTGCTTGCCGTCTTCAAAGGTGTGAGTATCTTGTTTGATATAGAATTGACCTGTGAATAATTCATCTTTGAGCGTGATTGAATATGAAGAAAGCGCACGATAATCGCCAAGCGCAATAATATTTCCGCTTTTTTGCGGTTTATTTTTTTCCAAAAGCGCCTTGACTTCTTTGGCTGTATCTTTGTTTGGGTCGATTTTATATGTGACTTGGAACATCGAATTAGCCTCAATGCTCTCATCATCTTTTTCGTAGCTGACAATATTTCCTTGTTCGTCGACCACGCAGACTTGATTTATTAGACTTTCTATCGACTTCTTATATACGGAGTTAATCATATTTTTTGTCGAATCAAGTACCAATCCATCTATCAGCGAGCCTTTTTCAATGACGTTTAACTTTGGTCCTTCCATAACAAGATGGTATAATTTTTCATTCTTTTTATGTGCTTCGGTATATGCCATCATTATTATTTCAAAACCGGTCTTATTGTTTGCTGTGAATGATACCTTTACACCTGTTTCAGTTATATTACCTTCAATAACGCCGAGTTCTCTGCAAAGTTGTCTTGTTATTTCTTCTGGCAAGACATCGGTAAACTTTCTGGTAGTCTTTGAGCGTGTCATTACTATGAGGTGGTCATAAGCTACGATTTTGATTCTCGATTCTGCTCTATTACGTTCCAAATCGTAAATATTACCTTCAAATACATTGTTGCCGACATCGTCATAGAATATGACTGTATATCCGCAATCGACACGAATAACCGGAATGTGCTTGTCTCTCTTGTCCTGCATCAGCGTAAATTCTAATTTTCTTGAAACTTGCAGACGCGAACCTGACCATTTTAATGATGTCACTAAATTTGTTACATCTGTTGTATCTCCTGCAACTATCGTGAGCCTCATTTTTTACCATTCCTTATATCTTCTTCAAATTCGTCCTCTGTATTATTTGACGTAATTGGTACAGGCGGAACTTTTTTCGTGTCTCTGTCTCTCAATCCAGTGCCGTCGTCTATAGGCTTTTGATAATTTGCTGACGGTACATTTAAATTCCTGTACTCGGCTAATTCAATAGAATAATACAAATCACGACTGCCGTCTTTTTCACGATAGGTAAATTCCATTATGCCCATCATCAAATTTACCGTGCTGTCTGTTATGATTACTCTTACAGGCTCTTTGGATTCCTTCCACTTGATTATCTGGTCTACACATTCTTCAGGCTCTTTTTGGTCTCCTATAGCGAACGGATAGCCGTGATACATTCTAGGAAAAAAACATTCCATCTTGAGATGTTTTAATTTTGCGTTACCGAATAGAAGATATTCGCCATAGTCGATTATATCTACCACTTTGTTATTTTGTGAGGTCGTGACGCTATACTTCCAAGGTGTTACCGGCAAAACAAGCCTGTCATCGTCAGTGCTAAAGACCACTAAACGACCGACTACTCTTGCTATGCCTTCAATCCATTTGATGTCTTCTTCAGAAAAATTAAAATCTGCTACAGTCATAAGCCGACACCACCAAAATTCATAGATGATTTACCCATTAATTTCATCAGCTCAAAAACTATGGAATCAAAATTATCGGGATTGGTTATATTGATGTCGCCAGTGAAAGTCATATTGCTACTAGTGTTATTGTTTGTGGTGCTGTTACTCGAATTATTTGAAATGCCGCTCGTTATTTGCTCAAAACTTGGCATTTGAGGTATTGCAGGAAGTTCACCCAAAGGAGAAATGCCGTTTGCATTCGGCAGAAGTTCTCCACCATTAAAAGTATTGTCAAAAGGTAATGAAGTAATACTATTTACATTTGATAGAAAATTTCCACTGCCGCTAAGAGAATTGTTAAAAGATACATCAGCCATCGGTGCGTTGCCTAGAAAATCATTAAAAGTGCCGTTTTGCATTTCGTCTTTTAACATTTTCATTGTCGTTGCGTGAGGATAAATTCTTGTACCTTGAGGAAGGTCGAAAATTTCTCCGCCGTGTTCGTTGATTTCAGTCCAGCCGCCGCTCCAAAAAGAAGTACCTGAAGCATTGTGACCAATACTGCCACCACCGCCGAAAAATCCCATAACACTACTCGCGGCATTTGACGCCATACTTGCAAGGCTTGAAATTTTTGCTGATAACCAGCTTGATAATCCTTCCCAAGCAGATTGAATTGTTCCAATCGCACTGTTTAGACCGCTTGCGATAGCTGAACCTGCTGCAGTTGCCGCACTTCCGGCACTTGACCATAAATTACCAAAAAAGCTAGGTAATTGTGACCATTCTGTTTGAATGTTGCTCCAAGTTTCATTTGCTGAAGTTGAAATTGTCGAAAACGCTTCACTAGCTGCCGTTGGTATACTGCTAAGTGATTCGCCGATTGTTGCTCCTAATGATGAAAAATCCGGTAATAATGTTGATATGTCAGGTAATTCTATACCGCTTGTTAAGTCTGTAAACCACTGCGATATATCAATATCCGGCAAAAAATCAGAAACATTAAAATTAGCCCACATCTGAGAAAAGTCAGGCATTTCTACACCACTTGTTAAGTTTGTAAACCATTGTGATATATCGATGTCAGGCAGAAAGTCAGATATATTGAAGTTAGTCCACAGCTGCGAGAAGTCTGGTGCTGTTATCTGAGGCGTTTCAAACCCCAAATGGTCGCGTTGACCGCTGCTTTCAGCTGCACTCATACCTAAATGGTCGGTTTTTACACCTGTGTCTCTGCCGGTAAAAAGTGATTTAAAATAATCTATCTCGTTTTGGATTTTTGCTTTTATTGGTTCAAGTGAGGCTTCTTGTGCTTCTTTTACAGGATTTTCTTGCATTGATAGAGCAACTGCACTTTGTCCGCGGTCTGTAGGTGTCATAAAGTTTGTGTATTTGCGTTCTTTTTGTTTGCGATACTCTTCAATCTTACTGTTGGTATCTTCTTTTGAAACTTTTGATAATGCACTGTCGCCAAATTCGCCGCTTTGCCACTTTTGCATACCTTCATCGTGCTTTTGCTGTGCAACTTGTTGTTGTGCTGCACTTTCAGCGGCTTCGCGACTAGCACGGTCTTCAGCTGATTCGTTATTATGATAGCGAATTTTTTCAGCTGCCGAATATTCGCTAAACATTCTGCCGTCAGAAGTTTTCCAATCTACTTTTGGTGTGCTTACTGTCTCTCCGGCTGACGTTTTATCATTTTTGCCTGTTATCCAGCCAAGTACATCAAAATCGAATTTATCGCCGACAGACTTTCCAATCTCTGAACCAACATAGCCTAATCCTGCGCCAAGTAACATTCCGACGAGAGTGCCGGCAACTGGTACTATAGAACCTATGGCTGCACCTGCCGCCGCACCACCGACCGCACCAATGCCGCCAAATAATGATTCGTTATTGTATTTAGCGGCGTCCTTTTGGACTGTACTCAAAGTGCTTTCGGCTTGCGTTAAGTCTTGACCTGTTTGTTTTAGTATGTCGTTTGCATTAGCCACTTTTGTGTTCAATTCTGCAATTTCTTCTGCCGAACGTTCAGGATCGCCAACTGCAAGATTGTAAGACTCTTGTGCAGATTTCAGTTCTGTCTTTTGATTTCTTTCTTGCTCTCTTAGCGTATCAATGCTACTCTGTGCCTCGCTAACACGCATTTCATTCTCTGAGCGTACTGAATAAGTATCAAGTCCAGCAAATAAGGCAGTTAAAAGTGAAGCACTGCCAGCCATTTTAGCGGCTCCGCCTAGTCTGCTCAAGGTTGAAGGTGCTGACGTTGGTGTAGGTCTTGGCGTAGTTGTTCGACCGGCACTTCCTCCGGCGGTCNNNNGGTGTGCTTGATACTTTACCATTTACATTTACAACACCTGCTCTAACATTCATCGTACCGACTGATTGAGCAATACTTCCTGCATTAGTGCCTGTCTGCAATGTTCCGGTTTGACGACCTGCCTGAGTGCTGACGCCTGCATTTTGCCACCAGCCTTTAGCCGTCATTGCTGCGTCTTTCACCTTCATCGTGAGGTCATAAATTTTTTTCAGACCCATAACGAGAGCACCACCGGCAAGAATAGAGCCGACACCGTCAAAGGCAAGAAATTTATCTTTTAACTGCGTCGCAACTTTAGCAAGCAAGCCGCCTATATCGCCAATATCAAAGCCGTCTTTGATTGCGTTTTGAAAATATCTAACATCTTCAGTCAAGCCTTGCAAGAGTGAACGCAAACCGGATGCCGCTGCACCTTTGCCATCTTCGCCGCCCATTAATTCAAGTTGAAATGCTTCCCAAGCACTGCCTAAAGTCTTGATGTCGCCTTCGAGAGTATCCATCTTGATTTTAGACATCTTATCAGCTGCACCATCGGCATTGTCGATATTGTCCGCAAGGCTTTTCCAATCTTTTTCGCTTGCCATTAAGACTGACAACCAACCTGCTAAAGCCTCTTGACCTGCTAATAAGTTGGTAACGGTTGCTTTATCTGCATCACTCATTACACCGCCGTTTTTTTGAGCATTCGCCAAAACTGAGGACAATTTCTTTCTCTGCTGTTTTGTAAAAGTTTTGCCGCCTAAGTCCTCAGCTAATTGTAACATTTGCTCTGGTTCTATTCCGTCTTGAAACGTTTTGCGAATATCACCGATAATATCTCTAGCTCGACGTGTTTGCCCAACTTGATGACTTGCTACACCGTTTTGTTGAATTTCTTTTGCAATATCGGATTCAGTGTAAGTAGTACTGATACCCATTCCTTGCATTGCTGCACTTGCATTCATTTGTTGAGAAGCCAAGCGAGTAAAGAGTGAACGTGTTGCGGTACCTGCCATACTAGATTTTATACCGCTATTTGCCATCAAACCAGTAAACAGCGCCCAATCTTCATATGCTCTCATTTTGTCTTCATCAGATTGAGATTTGTACAATGCACCGATAACGCCGGCTGAATATTTAGCGGCTTCTCCTGCCATTCCAACTGTAGTATTGGATTTTGACATCAGCATTGCCATAACGTCAGAGAAATGTGTACTAGTATCAACCATTTGCCCGTTTGCATTGCGAACCATTTTACCTGCTTCTATTCCGAAGCCTGTCATAGAATCAGTTACAATGTCTGATACTCGCGCTAAATCTTCACCGGCTGCAGCAGAAAGATTTAAAACTGCAGGTAAACCGGAATAGATTTTTTCAGCGTTCCAACCGGCAAGTGCCATATATCCTTCTGCTTTTGCTACTTCTGAGGCTTTAAAGATTGTTGTAGCACCGAGTTCTTTTGCTCTTTTATTCAGTTTGAGAAAATTTTCATCAGTTGCGCCCGTTAGTGCTTTGACATTCGCCATCTCATACTCAAATTCTTTGTAAGTATTCACGAAGTCAACTGCACCATAGGCAATTCCGGCAGTACCCATAAGCGGCAAGCCCATACCCATAGCTGCACCGCTTGCAAAGTTACTGATTTTACTTCCAATAGCATTTTTGGCATTAACTGCTACATTGACAGTCCTGTCTTTTAACGATTGTAATTGACTTTTGATTTTACTTATTTTAGAGGTTGCATTATCGTTGGCATTGATGGTAATCGGCTTTAGGTCTTTTCCCATACCTGCTTGTTGAAGAGTTTCACGCAATCTGTTGAATTTGTTAATTGCACTCTCGTCAAGTTTAGGACTGATTTTTTGATTGTTGAATTTCGATATACTGCTTTTAGCTGTATCTGCTGCACTGCCCATAGATTTTATCCTATCTGCTGCGCTTTTAAGTTTGCCAGTGAGCATATCCTTAAGTTGTAATGTTGCACTTAAGACGTAATTTGAATTACCGCCGCCCGAAGTACCGCCCATTCCGCCGCTTTCTGCCATCTTTTGCCACCTCTTTTCAATCGTGTACTTTCGCGCCCATTATTTTTGCTATTGCTTTTATTACCAAATTCAATTCTTTATAGTGCCGTTCTTGCTCTTGAATCATCACCGTGTAATAGGTTATTTTTTCTATAGGCGTAGATTGCATAAACTTATCAAATGGTATACCTCTCAAGGAAAAGAAGCCTGCTGTAGCAAGCTCCCAATCCTCGGTTATTAGTTTTTTATGTCTTTATGAATTTGAGCCTTGATGTTACCACCATAGCCCGCTGCATCCATTATGGCGTTTGAAATTCTTCTTATTTCGCCGACTTTCCACAACTTTTCGCAAATATCTGTAGGATTTATACACTGATATGCCTCTTGCAAGTCCTTATCTGTAAGTTGCGGCTCAATGCAAGTTTTGAGTATGAGATACTCATCGCTCATCAAGCCTTTCATATTTCCGACTTCAGCTATTAATGAGGAAGACGGCTGTTTGATTGTAATTGTACCTATGCTAGTCTCAATGTCGTAAAGATGATTCTTGTTACTTTGAATTTCTTCTCTTTGCGCTATGAGTTCGCCTATCGTTACTGCTGACATTTTTATCGCTCCAATCATTAAGATTTTTCAACTTTATTAGTCCAGCTTGCATCTTCAGGCGTGAAGTGAAAAGTAATTTCCGTTTCAGTTACGGTGCCTTTTTCAAATTTCATCATTTCAATTTCGTCAAACCAGACATTGTCGATTGAGATTTCTTCTTGCTGAGCATTAATCATATCCGGGTCAGCGTGTGTTGCCGTTATTTTGCAACGTGGGTCGTGTCCTTTTTTCCA
This sequence comes from uncultured Selenomonadaceae bacterium, assembly GCA_905233325.1. Classification (GTDB taxonomy): domain Bacteria; phylum Bacillota; class Negativicutes; order Selenomonadales; family Selenomonadaceae; genus Quinella. Next base: position 5,721 of record CAJODU010000104.1, on the reverse strand, counting down.
CTCTTCCAAAAGCGTACTCAAACCACGATTAAAGACTTTCTGAATTGTCATTGAGCCTTCGCCGGTAAGAGACGTGACTTTGCTGTCTTTAGAATTTCCGCTGATGATGTCTTCACGGTCAGCAGTTACCTTTACTTCAAAGGATTTATGCTCAAAAACGGGGTCGTTGTCAATCCAGACCATACCCCAGTTACCGTTCCATCTGCGATTGCCGCGATACTGAGTACGAAAATTCGCTACATTATTCAATGAACTCATTTTTTCCGCCTCCTATTAAAGTGTGAAATCTACCTGCAAATCTTCCATTGCGTTTACCGGCTTGATAGCACCTGACAAGTAAACGTGAGTGCCGGTATTGAGTTCTCTCAGTTGCTGATTTGACAGACCGCTTACATCGACACCGTGATTCGTTGCATAGTCGACATTTTTTTCAACGTCAATATCAACTGTATTTTCAATCGTCTCACTGGCGTCGAGGACGCTGCCTCTCAAGTTTTTGAGATACGTTTGAATCGCTCCAACAAAGAGCATTTTATTATTGTAGTCATTGATAATTTTGCCGGCGTAACTGTTTCTGAACTCATCTCTGATGTCGTCTCTTATCAAATCAAGTGATTCGATAATCTTAATGTAACGGAAATCTTCGCCTTTGATGCTTGTAAAAGTAGTGAGAGAATTACAGCCACGAGCTATTTTTACTCCATTGCCGTCATATTCATTAATCAGGCAAAGTTCGCCGTTGTTGATGTGAGTATCAATATCGTCGTATGTGTCGCAACTGTCCACTTCAGGAAATTCATAGTAAGTAAGTGAACGATCAAGGCTTACTCCTGCTGCTGCACCCATTACTCGCGCTGTGTATTGTGCCGGAGTATAAGTCGTGGTGCCGACTTTGATATTGGTGGTCGTGAAGTTAATCACGCCTTCGCCGTCTGCTGCAACATTCGCAACTACCGCCTTGAAAGTCTTATTCTTATTTGCTCTTTGTTGTTTAGTCCAAGTCGCCAAGTCTGATTGTTCAATCGCTGAACCTGTCGGATGACAAATGTAGTTGGCTTTCATTACTGAAATATTTTTGAGTGCAGATGCTTGATTGACTGTTGTATAAGCCGTCGTCATACTTTGTGGTGGTATCAAGAAGGTATGAATTTTTGACGGCGTGCCAAGAAGTGCCTTTTTAATCAGGTCAACATTGCTGCTGTCGAGAGCGGTCGGAATATCTGTCGAATCCTCAATCTCATAATGCACTACACCTGTGTCAGCTGTTGCATTTGAATCATTGAGTATCATTGCGCCTATGCCGCGTCCTGAACGTGTAATTGCCGTCGCTGCTGCTGTACGGAAATTAATCAGTATTTGAGGCATTCCCAAAGCCATATTTATCCCTCCAATTTATTTGCAGTTCTTCCATAAAATCGTGATTATTTTCTTTTTCGATGTAGTCTGTAAAATCAAGAGTAAATTCGTAATGTAGAATATTATCGAAAATATACGGATTGATCTCTTGTACCGTGATGTATCGATCTTTAATTTTTATGCAAGGCATTATTTCTGTATCAAGTTTGTCAACTATTGTCCACAAATCAGTATGTTTGACTTCTGCGTTAGTGTCAGGAACTAAAACAACGTGCAAGTCAATAAACAAAATTCGTTGAAAATGCACGCTATCCAGATTTCTTTTTTGAGGTCGAAGTTCAACCCAAATGTATGATTTGCTTGAGTTGTTGACGTGGTTGAAATGTACAGGAAAATCAATTCCTGCATTTCTGATTGCACCTATCAAGCCTTGTCTGATGTCTTTTGCTGTCAACATTGTTATCAGCCTTTAAAGATTGAGTTTAGTATCGCCGTTCCGTCTTGTTGAAATTGCGCTCTTGATTGCTCAATGCCTTTTTTGAGCATATGGCGACCAGCTACAATTCTTCCAGTGAATTTGCCACGTATCTTTATTCTATGACCGTGTTCTACAAATCCACTGTACTCAACATTGTTATAAATTGTTACCTTATCTCCTGCCGTCGGTGTTTGTTTCCAACTGCCTCTTAACAAACCGGTATCTACAGGTGTATTTTTTATCACACGACCTCTTATTATACCGGCTTCTTTTGCCAAGAATTGTTGTTTTGTATTCGGTATTCTTGCTTCAGCTTTGTTTAGGATTTCTACAAGCTCGTCAAGTCCTTCAAATGTAAATCCGTTACTCATTCTTGTTTTGCCTCTTTTCGGCGCCTCAAGCTGATTTCTTTATGTGTCGGATAGTTAAAAGAGGTTCCTGCCCAAAGTTTAAAAATCTCGCCTTCGTGCAATACTTCTACTACATCGTTTTCTTGAATTTCAATTTCAGGATTGCACGTCAGTCTCAAATCTTCTGTAACTAAATATGCCCTATCATCTCGATGTCCGGCTATATCTTTGCCGTATTGCGCGAGGTGACAAGGTATATTTTCGTACACTGCTTGAAATTCATAATCACTTGCACCTGTGTCCTCTTCAATTACTTCAACATTGCGATACACTGTCGCCCTATCATTATAAAAGACTTTGTGCAGTATATTTTTCAAGCGTGGTA
>CAJODU010000104.1:0-3102 GCA_905233325.1 uncultured Selenomonadaceae bacterium | reverse complement strand
GTAAACCTACATTATTGGCTGTCGTCGTTGCTTTTTGTGCGCTGTCTGAGAATTTAAAAGATGTATCGTCCATTTTTATCTCTGAAACGCCGTTAAGATTGATTAATCCTGTGTCGCTATCTATGCCATCTGCGTTTTCTGTTTCATAGTCTGATATTCTCTTCAATATCAAATCAACACAGGTATACACCAGCGCCGGCGGAAAATCTTCTCTGTGGCAATAATCAAGAATATCTGATACTAACTTTTCTATCCAAAATTGAAGAAAGTTTTCATTTATCGGACTTTCCGGCGTCAACACTTGTATCGTGGTTTTTATCTTTTCGATTGCTTCTTCCTTTGTTAAGCCGTTCATTTTCTTCGCCGCCTTTGTTCTCTGCGTTTTCACTCAAAGTTCCGCCATTAAGAATGATAACCGGCTGATTTTCAAAGATTTTTCCAACTTCTTTAAAGCCTTGAGCTTTGTAAATTGCATTAAAGGCAACTGGCGTAGCTGAAATAATCCTTTTGCCGTCTGTGTACTGTTTGTACTCCATAATTAATTACCACCTGACACCGTGCCGCCAGATACCGTTCCGCTCTCTACTGTGCCGTTGCCGCCGGAGCTTGCTTTAGGTACCAAAAGTGCAAAAGCATCTTCTTTTACCGGCAGGAATCCGAGCCTCATAGTTGCCTTCAGTCCTATCATATCATTTTCTGCTAATGACAGCGGTTGACCATCTGCCATCGTAACTGTAAACAATGTCGCTTGGTCGAGAATTTCGTATTTGATTTCTTCACGAATGCCAACAATAGCATATTTCCAATCGCCGGCTATTGCAATCGCCTTTGTCAAGTCCCAAGCAGTTGTACGATTGAACTCAATAGGCTGTGAATACAAAATGTCTTGTGTGACATCTTTGACGTAAAGCTGATTTCCATTTGCGTCTCTTAATTTTCTCAAGCTATTTTTTAGCGTGAGACTTGCTGCGAATCCATTGACGTCAAAACCTGCTTCTTCAACGAGTGCCATAACGTCAGAAATATCGAGGTCGAGTGCTGCATTACCGTCCGCTCTTAAATTTGTTCCGACTGCGATTTCACGACCTGCTGCGTGTGCAACTCCATAAATACTTTTAGCAAATGGTGAATCAATACCAAAAAAGCAAGCCGCGTCAATACTCTTGTAGAACGCCTCCGCTATTGTAGGTTTGACTTCGCCAAATACATCAATAGTTGTGTCTTCCATTTTCTCTTTCGTAACAGGAATGATAACGGCGATTTTTTTCGCTACAATTTCTGGAAAAATCCACTGTGCCTTTGATGTTTGGATTCTTTCAGTTTCACCGACCCAATAGGCGCCAACACCATCTGTCATTACCGGAAAGGTCTTGTTATCACTTTCCATTGCCTGTACATTGCAAAGGCGAAGGATGCTTGAGCCTCTTGTCGTCAACTCAATAATATCATTTGCAATCGGACGAGGCACAAAGCCTTTAAGGTTATCCTTCAAATACTGTGTATCTGCCATTTTTAAACATCTCCTATCTTAAAATCTTTTTGCTTGATTTTTCAAAATGGTATCTAAAAAGCCGGATTTTGCTCCGGCTGTGTTTATTTTTCCGGCGGCTTGCGGTGCCTTGCCTTTGAGTTTTTCGTTTACGGCATCCTCAATCGCTTTTTTGTATTCCTTTTCAAACGTCTTGATTCTTTCGAGAGTGCTTTCGTTGTCTTCGGCGATGAGATATTCCATAAACTTAACCGGTATTTTGCGCTCATCAAGTACCTTTGTCATTTCAAGCATTAATTCTTTACGCTTAAGTTCTTTTTCTTTGAGTTCAAGTTCTTTACGACTGTTTTCAATCTCAGCCTTCTGACGTTCCTCTTCAGACAACTTGGACAATCTTTCATTTTCTTTTTGGCGTTCAATTTCCTTTTGGCGAATAGCTTCACGTTTCTTGGCTTCGGCTTCCCACGCCTTTCTCTCTTCAGCTATTGCCTTGCTGATTTCCGCCTTGATGTCAATCTCATTGTTTTTTGATTCTGATTTGTTATCAGATTCCGGTACGTCTTTGTCTTCACCTGATGGAGCGCTCTGTTGTGTTTGTCCGTCGCCACCTTCGACGCCATCAGCAAATCTTTGTATATCAAAGAATCTTTGTGTATCAAGCATTTTTCATTCTCCTTTGACAAGTACCATAAATTCAAGCACGTCATCCGCGTTCTTGAATTTACCTATCCTCAAGTCGTTATTTTTATCTTTGAATACGAAATTTTGCTGCTTAAATTCAATGCTGCCGCTTTTATCGTATTCATAATGACCGCAAATTTTTGTTTCACCGCGTTTAAGCGCCTCAAAAAGTCCTGCATCTAACGCTTCTTGAGCCGTGAAATATTCAAGCTCATTTGAAACCATTTCAATCATCTCCATTTCTGCATTTAAGAAATTGTTTCGCTATCATCTGCCCAGTTTGGCAATTCCTCTATATAGCTTGGTCGGTAAACCGTATCAAGATGAAATGTTTCTATCAACCAACCATAACCACGCTCATAAAAGATGTCTTTAGCAAAAGTTTTAACTTTTCGACGATTCGTACATTCACCGAGTTCTTCAAACAACTGCGCCCACTCAGCAGCATAACTGTGATTAGCGCAACTTCGCATAATAGCTTTTAGACCTTCCATCTCATTTGCAAGACCTGTTGTCAACTTTTCTATCCAATCGTCAACAAAAGTGTTATGCAGCTCTGTCGTTCCGCCACTGCCATTGCCTCCACTATCGCCTTCTTCGTTTTGTACAGTGTAAAAGGCTTGTAAGAAAGGCTTATCGGCTACTGTCATTATCTCTTCGAGGACTTCATCAAGTACAAATAACTCACGAACATCGTCAAAGCCTGTTGGTTTATCGAAACTATACGACATTTCTTGCCACGGTTCCAGTAATTCTTGATGTTCATACTTGATTCTGGAATGTACATCGAAGGCAATGATTTTATCAAGCGTCTTGTTGACTTGAAGACAAAATTCTTCATCACGATTGAGATACTTGTCAAGTGCTTCTCGAAGTTCCAAGAACATTTGAGTAGCTCCACCCGGCGATATAGATTGTAGATACTGAAGCCT
>CAJODU010000103.1 GCA_905233325.1 uncultured Selenomonadaceae bacterium | reverse complement strand
TTTCTGCCGGATACCCAGCGAAGACCCCAGTTGAAGTCTTGATCAAGGTATCTGGTTGATTTGTAGAATTTAACAATCTTTTCAACGCTGAAGGTGCCGCCGGTGTTGGTGAGGAGGGCTATGCCGCAGTTGGGGAGGTCGGAGCCGTATTCGTCCATTTTGACGATAATATCCGGCGAGCCGGGACATTTGAGGGTTACAATACCGTCCGCCTCGCGCCAGTTGGCAACGCCTTCGTAGATGAAGGTAAATACAAGAATACGCTTGATTTTGTCGGCGAATTTGCCATTGACGCGAATAGTCTCACCTGCGGCGTTGGAGCCGGTGCGATCGTCACCGTCAAGGGCAATATATGGAGGACTGTACAATGAGCCGAACGCCTCACCGAGAGCCTGTACAACGCCTTTGGTGCCGTCCTTGAGTTCATAGAGACAAGCAAGATCAAGATCAATGCCTCCACTGTCGGAATAATCGCCGAATATCCTGCTCAATAAACCGCTTGACGGCCTGGGTCTTCGAGTTTGTGACCAGTTGAGGTTGATGACAATCTCTCCAAGTGTTTTGCCGGTTTTGATGAGGTTGATTTTCTGCCCTTTTTTGAGTTCAATTTTCCTGAGGGACAGCGGCGGCGGTGTTGATGATTTTGATGACGAGCGTTGAGTGTTTACTTTGGCAGAGGATTTATTCTCCACAGGTGCTGAATTGAGAGGTGGTGGCGGCGGTGTCTCTGAGGAATCAACATCACTGACATCAATGCCAAAGTTTTTGCAAAGTGCCTCAAGCCCGCCTTTGAAACCTGCACCTACAGCATTAAACTTCCACTCACCCTTGTGGCGGTAAATCTCACCAACGACAATAGCCGTCTCAACGGAAAGCTCATCACCGAAATCAAAGCGCAGCAGATCATCAATTACAATGGAAGTGTCATTGACTTGTGAAAAGTTGTGATTTGAGTAGATCGTAAGCGTAATGGCAATCTTATTGATCGACAGCGGCACTTTTGGCAGATCTATAGTGATCTGATTGCCGGAGAGGTTGACACTGTTGGAAGGGTTAGAGGGATTGCCATAGAAAATGAAATCATCATCAGAGGCAACCTTGCCATCAACACTGAGCAGGAAGGCAGAAGTATCCAATTCAATTCTAAAATCAGCCTGCCAGTCAACTTTGACGGTAAGTAGTGACAAGTTGGGATTACCTTTAGTTAAATCGACTTTCTGCCCTTTCCTTAAAGTAAGCATTATATCACCTGCTCTCTTTGCGAAAAATGCTCAAAACTACTCTACAATATCGGGATTGAAGGACTCTTTCCAGGGAAGACCGAATTTGTTGAGGGCCTCCATAAACGGATCAGGATCGAACTCTTCGATATTTCTTACACCCTTTAAATTCCATTGATTAGTCACCAGCATCATAGCTCCAATCATAGCCGGAACGCCGGTAGTATAGGCAACCGCTTGCGATCCAACCTCTTTGTAACACTCTTCGTGGTCGCAAACATTATAGACATAATAATCTTTAGGCTTGCCGTCCTTCGTGCCGTGGAAGATACAGCCAATATTAGTTTTGCCCTTAGTCCTTGCACCAAGGCTTGCAGGATCAGGAAGGACAGCTTGCAGGAATTGAAGAGGAATTATCTTTTGACCGTGAAAGTCAATAGGCTCAATGCTCGTCATTCCAACATTCTCAAGGCAGCGAAGATGGCGAATGTAACTCTCGCCAAAAGTCATGAAGAATCGGAATCTCTTCAAGTTGGGGACGTTTTTAATGAGAGACTCCATCTCCTCATGATGAATCAAGTACATATCCTTGTTGCCGATTTCAGGGAAATTGTAGACGCGCTTGATCTCCATGGATTCGGTCTCTATGATCTTTCCGTTCTCATAGTAGCAGCCCTTATCAGTGACTTCGCGGATATTAATTTCGGGGTTGAAGTTCGTGGCAAAAGGATAACCATGATCGCCGGCGTTACAATCGAGAATATCAATCGTTTCGATATTGTCAAAGTGATGTTTCATAGCATAAGCAGTGAATACTCCGGTAACACCCGGATCAAAACCGCTGCCGAGCAGAGCAGTAATACCGGCTTCCTTGAATCTGTCATTTAAAGCCCATTGCTCTTTGTAAGAGAATTGCGGTATATCTTCAGACTCGTAGTTAGCCGTATCAAGATAGTTGACCTTAGTCCTCAAACACGCCTCCATTATCGCCAAATTCTGATAAGGAAGAGCCAAGTGCATTACAACATCAGGTTTAACATCATTAATCAGATTGACCAATGCCTCAACATTTTTGGCGTCAATCTGAGCAGTTGAAATTTTTGTTGAAGTCTTGCCGTCCAACTTAGCTTTAAGTGCATCACACTTTGCCTTAGTCCTGCTTGCAATGCAAATTTCATCAAACACCTTATAATTCTCGACGCATTTATGAATTGCAACAGATGCAACCGCGCCACAACCAATGATTAATGCTTTCGCCATTTCCCAGCCTCCTATACTGTCAATATTATCACAGCAACATTGATTATTGTTGAGTTTATTATAATGGTTGCCGCTGAATGTGTCAACCTCAAGAAGAATTTGTCGGCTTTTAATCATCAAATTGATGGTCTTGGAATTGAATATTGTATTATCAATGCTAATGTGATATTATATCTCGGAATATAAATTCAGATATTGAGGAGTGTGATTTGAGTGGGTATAGATCCGAAAAAATCTTCTGTCAATGATACTACAGAAAACGAAAAGAAAGCCGCAGAGCCGGAAAATGTCTTTGTGCCGGAAGAGCCGAAATTTTCACTTGATGATATTATCCTGCCGCAATCGACAAAAGACGCTATCCTTGACGTTGCCACTTATGCTGACAATAGTCACCTTGTCTTTGAGATATGGGGATTCAAGAAGACACATAAATTTTCCAGACGAATCGGGATAAATCTCTACGGAGCACCAGGCACCGGCAAAACTATGGCAGCACACGCCATTGCCAAAAATCTCGGCAGAAAAATTCTGGTAGTCAATTATGCTGATGTTGAGTCAAAATACGTCGGTGAGACGCCGAAAAATTTGCGCAAGGTCTTTGAAACCGGCAAGGCGACCAACAGTATATTATTCTTTGACGAAGCGGACGCAATCCTCAGCAAGCGTGTTACAGAAATGACAAAGGCGGTTGATGTCAGTGTCAACCAGACGCGCTCCGTTATGCTGATGCTGATGAACGAATACCAAGACTTCATAATCTTCGCCACCAACTTTATCGAAAACTTTGATCCTGCCTTTATGCGCAGAATCTCAATGCACGTCAAATTTGAATTGCCTGACTTGGATTGTCGGCAGAGACTGTGGAGAATGTACATTCCTGAAGAATTGCCCAATAATATCAATGTTGACAAGCTGGCTGCCACTTACGAGGGGATTTCCGGCAGTGATATTTCAAATGCCATGCTCAACGCTGCATTCAAGGCGGCACGTCAAAATGCAAACAGCCTTGACGAAAAACTTGTCTGCGAGGCTATAGAGAATATAATCGACAGCAAGGCGGCAAATGCTAAAACTCAAAATAATTTCAAGGTGAGTCGGCGAGAAATTTCAGAGGCGGAATATAAACGTCTCACTTCTGAAAACTCTGCAAACGCCAAATAATCAATCGGAGTGATTCCAGATAACTATAATAAAATATGATAACGTCGAAGAGATAGCCCTGAGAGTCTCCAAAATCAGCATACTTGTAAATGTGCTGCTGTCGATTGTGAAATTGGCGGCGGGAATAATTGCACATTCGGGAGCGATGATCTCAGATGCAATACATTCCGCTTCGGACGTATTCAGCACCATAATAGTAATGATCGGCGTCAAGCTGTCCTCAAAAGAGGCGGACAAAGAACACCCCTACGGACATGAAAGGCTGGAATGTGTCGCCGCGATGATACTTGCGGCAGTTTTGATGTTCACAGGTGTTTTGATAGGCTATGACGGCGTTATAAATATAACTTCAAATAAATTAGATGAATTGCCTATACCGGGCAGTCTTGCTCTGATGGCGGCAATTTTGTCCATAGTCGTCAAGGAAGCTATGTTTTGGTATACTCGCCACTATGCAAATATCATCAATTCCGGTGCATTGATGGCAGATGCTTGGCATCACCGCTCCGATGCTTTCTCTTCAGTCGGTGCAATGATCGGCATTGTCGGTGCAAGAATGGGTCTGCCTATCCTTGATCCTTTTGCGAGTGTCGTGATTTGTATCTTCATTTGCAAGGCGGCTTTTGACATCTTCAAGGACGCCGTTGACAAGATGGTGGATCACAGCAGCGGTGAGGAGGTCGAGAATGATATTAAAAATCGCGTTCTCAGTCACAAAGGCGTTGAACGCATTGATCTACTGAGGACGCGGGCTTTTGGCAACAAGATTTACACTGAACTTGAAATATCCGTCAATGGTCAACTCCCCCTCATTGAAGCACACGAGATTGCCAAGAATGTGCATGATGACATTGAATCCACCTTTCCGAAAGTCAAGCACATTATGATTCACGTCAACCCCTACTAAAGGTTAGAATATAGCAGGATTTTTTCAATGAGGAAGAATAATACAACAAAGAGAGGAGTGATTTATTAATGAATAACGATAATATAAAATTCAGTTATTGGTTATTGTTTAAATCCACGTTTATTGTAAGCATGTTCACGGTCGGTGGCGGCTATGTCATTATTCCGCTCCTCAAGGCAAAATTTGTTGATGAGTATCACTGGATTGATGATCAGCAGACTCTTGATATGATAGCAATAGCTCAATCAACACCGGGTATCATGGCAGTCAATACCTCTATAATGCTTGGCTATAAAATGGGCGGATTTTTGGGAGCAATCTGCGGTATGTTTGCGACTGTCCTGCCGCCGTTGATAATTATCACTATCGTTGCAACCTTCTACGATATGATAGCTCATAATGAACACGTCAAACTTGTGCTGAAGGGTATGCAATGCGGTGCAACGGCACTTTTGCTGAACGTTGCAATAGATCTTTTGAAAAAACAATTCTCCAAAAAATTAATTCTGCCGATAGTTATAATCATTGCCACATTTATCGCCAACCTTTTCTTCAATGTCAATATCATTCTTTTGGTTGTGATTGACGGTATTATAGGCTTTTTCTTGATGCGTGATAAAATTTACGCTTGAATGAATCTCCAGGGATAATTTGCCGCTTCACCGGCGTAATCAATGTTGATACGTTTCGTCGTTTTGATATTCGGCGTCAAGTTCGTTGCCTCAATGTACAATTCATCACCGCACAAATCAATATTCATCGCTTGCGTCAATTTACCCGGTCCGCTGCAAAGGTCTTTCAACGCCTTCTTGTGACGACGCTGCTGCATTAATTCAATGCCGTCTGTTGGCTCAAGAGCACGAATCAGCACAGCCTCCGGCACATCTCGCAAGTTAGTGGAAACATTGAAACAGAGATACATTCCATAGATAAGATATATATAAGCATGTCCGCCGTCGCTGAACATTGCCTCAGTCCTCTTGGTTCGTCGATTTTGATATGAATGTGACGCCGCATCGTCAACACCCATATAAGCCTCTGTCTCAATGATAATGCCGCTCGTTGTCCCCTCTGCGGTGCGGCAGATTAATTTTTTACCTATCAACTCACGTGCAACGTTTAATGCTGATTGCCTGTAAAATTCCCTGTTGAGTTTCACGATCCCACCTCAATTTATGAAAATGTCAACAAAAAATACCTCCTGCTGTCAAGTTGGAGGTTTTGTTTTGATATGTTTAATCGAAAATCTCATTTTTGCCGATATATATATAAAATGTGCCAATATCCGCCATCATCTTTATGCAGTTTATATTGATGATTGATCCATAGCGCGGAGGCTCCGGCACTTCCTCAAGACCTTTAGTTACAGCAATTTTGACCGTGAAGTGTCCGGTGAAGACATTCAACAGCTCAGAAATAGCATCATGTGCATCTTCTACAGTCTCCACATATTCATCATATCGCTTGGCAAGTTCCATAAATACATCTTCATCAGCAAACATCGCAACGACAACGGGAATCTCACCTATAATCTTAACGCTTGCTCCTATTTGCTTGTTGATACGACAGTCGGACGGCGGCAAGATGATGATTGTAGTTTTGAGAGACTCTGACAGGAAGGAATGAAAACTGCTTATAACATCAACCGCAAATGGGAAGTCTATATCAGGACAATTTTTCAATCCTTCGTAATATTCGGACAAAGCAGACTCTATCGGCGGGATCTCTAATTTGTCATATTTTTCAAGAAATTCTCCAAGCTGAGAATAATCTGCTATACCGTTGTCAATGAGTGCTTGGGCAAGATACAGAGACTGCCCGTCCTTGAGTTCCAGGGCGCGGGCTGCCTGTCTTGGTGTAATGAGAGCATGAACAAATTCATCATCAGTCTGCGTCAATTCGGTGGTCTCTACCAGTTGAAGAAACACCGCCTCCGTTGCCAAAGTCGGTTCAGATTTTCTTGCCAATTTGATTATTTCATCAAGCTGATCTTTGTCAAAAGTGGCACTGTTAAAGAGAAATTGTCCAAAATCGTGGCTTTTCATTAAATGGACTCCTCTGCCGCTTTTTCCTTTTGTTTCAGTCTTTTGGCTTTAGCTCGCTTTATCGCCTCCACAGCCTTGACAATCTGCTCTTTTGTATATGGTTTTTGAATGAAGTCGATTGCTCCCATTTTGAGAGTCTGCATGAGTTTTTGAGGAGTACCGGCGGAAGAGAGCATGACAATGGGAACATCAGGACTGACCTCACGAATAACTTGCAGTGCCTCTATTCCGCCAACTTCCGGCATAACAATATCCAGAATAACACCGTCAGGCTCATCTTCAAGGTCTTTCATAATCGCTTCTTTGCCATTTGCAGCCTCAGTTACTTCGCAGTTGAGTTTTTCCAGTTCCTCACGGAGCTTTTTACGCAAAAGTCTGGAATCATCACTGATTAAAATCCTTAATTTATCATCATCAGGCTTTGTCGGCGTGCCGTTAGAGATTTGACCGCTGAAACTTGCAGTGGCATTGTTATTTTCCATCGCTGAGTCCTCCCGTTTATCCTTTGAACTTCCTAAATATTTTATCGAAAATTTATAAGAATTGCAATATCAAATCAGATTTTTTTTGTGTATTCTGTCGAGTTTGCCATCAAGTGAATTTTTTTCATTCTGTGATTAAAGCAGGATTTACTTATATACAACTTACCTGACAGTTCGGAAATAGTTGCATCAGGATTTTTGAGCCTAATATCAGCAACTTCTTTCAAACGAACATTTAACGGCAGACCGAGCTTATATATTTTTTTAATGTCTCTTATTTGTTTTTGGGCGGTATTGATTGCCTTTTGCATATTCGCCGTCTCACAGTTGATGATCCGATTGACATTGATCCGTACTTCCTTGATATTTTGAGCAATCTCACATCTTTCCACAGCCTCTTTGGCATCTATCATATACAAAAAGTCACTGATTGCATCGAATTGCTTCATATAGACGACAAACCTATCATTGCGCTTAAAGTATTTCGCTGGAAAATCCATGCGTTTCATGTTCTTGGTGATGAATTTAGCAGTTGATTCTGTATCGGTGAATATCTCCAAATGATAACTTGATTCAGGTCGATTTACACTCCCACAAGCAAGAAATAGCCCGCGTAGATAAGATTTTTGGCAACATTCCTCGACTGGGAATTTATTTTCATTCATTTCTCTGAACAACGGTGCGGTATTTTCATTTAAAATTATTCGTATAACATAGCGGTTACTTACCCTAAATTTTTTGTTGCGAATGACTGCCACCTCAGTTTTGGCGTTCTTGTTGTAGACGAGCTTAATGAGTTTCAGCATCTTTCTGGCAACAGCGGCATTGTTGGTGTTAAAATCTATCCTGTTGCCGTTCAGCTCCGCTCCAACTTTAAGCATTCCGTTCAACTGTGCGATGTTGCAGCATTTATAGATATTTTTAACATTGGTAAGCTCACTCTTGACTTCGTAAGCAAATGACGGCATAGTAACACCACCCTTTCGGAATCATTTCAGCGGCTGAAGTTCATAGACCATTTTCATAACTGCGGCACAGAGTTTGTAGGGATCGTGGCGTCCTGCGTCAGTCTCACTAATCAAATCAGCCTTGACGA
>CAJODU010000102.1:7122-10171 GCA_905233325.1 uncultured Selenomonadaceae bacterium | reverse complement strand
GTGTTTTAAGTAAGCGTGTAGACTTCGGTCTTATCGTGTAGAGGCGACGTGGACACGCCGATAAGAATAAGGCTATCCTGCATTAGCAGGCGTTAGTCCGTATAGTAAACTTCTTAAATAGAGACCCGAAAAACTACTGTCTCTTAGAAGCCTGCGACTTTAGTCGTAGGTGGTTCACATCAATGTCAGACACAATCTTCGTCGTTAAGGTGGGGGTTGTTTTTTCTGTTAATATTTTGATTTAGTGGTGTTGATTATGCAAATGGACAATAAAGATGATGGGACTAAAAACGAGGGATTAGGGCAGATGTGGCGTGCCTTTTCCCTGCTTTCAGGTATCGGTATATACTTGATTGTTGTGGTGTTGATATGTCTTTACCTCGGCGGTCTTGTTGATGAGTATCTAAATTTAGGCGGCAAAGGAAGACTTGTTGGAATACTTTTGGGATTCCCTATTGCCTTTTATTCAATTTACCGTCAGCTAAAGAGCGGTAACACAATATAATTAAATGGTGAACAGAGAAATGGAAAATTTTATTAAAATCGTTGGGGCGCGAGCTCACAATCTCAAAAATATCAGTCTAAAAATTCCGCGTGACAAACTCGTAGTCATCACGGGATTGAGCGGCAGCGGTAAATCTTCGCTGGCATTTGATACAATCTATGCTGAAGGGCAGAGGAGATATGTAGAATCTCTCTCCGCTTACGCCCGTCAATTCCTCGGTCTTATGGACAAGCCGGACGTTGATCAGATTGAAGGTCTCTCTCCCGCAATCTCAATCGACCAAAAGACAACCAGCCATAACCCTCGCTCAACCGTCGGCACCGTCACGGAAATCTACGACTACCTCAGACTGCTCTTTGCACGAATAGGACACCCTCACTGTCCAAAGTGCGGCAAGCCCATTCAGTCTCAGAGTGTTGATCAAATCGTTGAGCAAATACTAAAGCTGCCGGAGAATACGAAATTCAATGTAATGGCACAAATCATTCGCGACAAGAAGGGGGAGCATAAAACTCTTTTGCAGAATATCAAAAATGATGGCTATGTCCGCGTCCGCATTGACGGCAAGATGTACAGCCTTGATGAGGATATTAAACTCGCCAAGACGCGGAAGCATACCATTGAGGTTATTGTCGACAGATTAGTCATTCGTGAGGGTGTCCGCACTCGCCTAGCTGATTCTTTGGAGACTGCCCTCAAGCTCGGTGACGGCGTTGTTTATGTTCAGATTGTTGACGACAGCGAAAAGACTTTGATGTTCAGCGAAAAGTTTGCCTGTATCGATTGCGGTATCAGTCTGCCGGACATAACGCCGCGTCTGTTCTCCTTCAACAGTCCCTATGGTGCCTGTCCCGACTGCACAGGTCTGGGGCGGAGAATGACTTTTGATGCCTCACAGATCCACGGTATGTACGAGTGGATGTATGCCATTTACAAATTCAAAATGGAAGAGGAAGGCACAGAGATCTGCCCGACTTGCCACGGTATGAGGCTTAAACCTGAAGCTCTCGCCGTCACCGTCAACGACAAAAATATCTACGAAGTCACCGCACTGACTATTCGCGAGTGTTATGACTACTTCAACGGCCTCAACCTCACCGAGAAAGAAGGCAAGATCGCCGACCAGGTTATCAAGGAAATCAAGGCTCGCTTGAAGTTTTTGCTTGATGTCGGTCTGGATTATTTGACGCTTTCAAGATCGTCCGGCACTCTTGCAGGCGGTGAGGCACAGAGGATAAGGCTTGCCACACAGATCGGCAGCGGCTTGATGGGCGTTCTTTACATTCTTGACGAGCCTTCAATCGGTCTTCACCAACGTGACAATCAGAAACTTTTGGCTACTTTGAAACGTCTCCGCGATCTCGGCAACACTTTGCTTGTCGTTGAACACGATGAGGACACAATGCTGGCGGCGGATCAGATCATTGATATTGGTGTAGGTGCCGGTGAGCATGGCGGTAAAGTCGTTGCACAAGGCACCGCACAGGAGATCATGCAAGTTGAGGAATCAATCACAGGGCAATATCTCAGTCACAAGAAGGAGATTGCCATTCCCGAATCTCGCCGACAAGGCAACGGCAAATACATTGAGGTTATCGGTGCGGCAGAACACAATCTCAAGGGTATTGATGTCAAAATTCCGCTTGGGACTTTGACTTTGGTGACGGGCGTCAGTGGGAGCGGGAAGTCAACCCTGGTCAACGAAATACTTTACAAAGGGCTTGCCAAGGAACTCAACAAGGCTAAGGATATACCGGGCAAGCATAAATCAATCAATGGGCTTGAAAATATCGACAAGATTATCAATATCGACCAGCAGCCTATTGGCAGAACTCCCCGCTCAAATCCCGCCACTTATACCGGCGTCTTTGATATTATCCGTCAGCTCTTTGCTCAGACGAAGACGGCGAAGACACGCGGCTACAATAACGGACGTTTCAGCTTTAATGTCAAGGGCGGACGCTGCGAGACTTGCGGCGGTGCCGGTATCTTACAGATTGAGATGAATTTTCTTTCTGATGTCTATGTTCAATGTGAAGTTTGCCACGGCAGAAGGTACAATCGTGAGACGCTTGAGGTCTACTACAAGGACAAGAATATTTACGATGTGCTGGAAATGACGATTGATGAGGCTATTGAACATTTCGCTAACGTCCCGCGCCTTGTCAAAAAACTTCAGATCATCAGCGATGTCGGGCTTGGATATATCAAACTCGGTCAGCCGGCTACAACATTGAGCGGCGGCGAGGCACAGCGTGTCAAACTTGCGACCGAACTTTCACGTCAATCAAACGGCAAGACGCTTTACATTCTCGATGAACCGACAACGGGACTGCACGCCGCGGATATTGACAGACTCCTCAAAATCCTGCAGAGGCTTGTTGACGGCGGCGATACTGTGGTGGTAATTGAGCATAATCTTGACGTGATAAAGACAGCGGATTATATCATTGACTTAGGGCCGGAAGGCGGCAATCTCGGCGGTAATGTTGTGGCAACGGGTACGCCGGAAGAGATTGTCAAAGTTGAAAATTCCTATACCGG
>CAJODU010000102.1:0-7094 GCA_905233325.1 uncultured Selenomonadaceae bacterium | reverse complement strand
CAATAATGCAGGAAAAATTCACTTTGTGAAGAAACAGATTATTAAATAATGAGCAAAAGATATAGAAACGGAGGATTTAACGATGGCTGTTCACGTACTTAATGAGGCAAGGCGTTGCCTGCAATGTAAGAAACCCCTTTGCAGATTGAAGGGTTGTCCCGTTGAGACAAATATTCCTGAGATGATAAGGCTTTTTCTTGCCGGTGAATCAGAGGCTGCGGGGAAAATGCTCTTTGAGAATAACCCGCTTTCTGTGGTCTGTTCGCTTGTCTGTGATCATGAAAATCAATGTGAAGGTAACTGCATACAAGGGCGTCGCGGTGCAGCTATCAACATTCCAAGCATAGAGAATTACATATCCGACGCCTATCTTGACAAAGTTATTCTCAATCGTGAGGCGGAAAAAGGGCAGAAAGTTGCAATCATCGGTGCGGGTCCTGCCGGAATCACCATTGCAATCAAACTTGCTGAGCGCGGTTATGATATTACCATTTTTGAGCGAATGGATAAAGTTGGCGGAATGATGCGCTATGGTATACCTGCCTTCAGACTTCCGAGAATGATTTTAGACCGCTATCAAGTCAAGCTGCGTCAAATGGGTATTCACTTCAGACCAAATACCTCCATCGGCGGTGCAATTCATCTTGACGATCTCTTCTCTGACGGCTATGATGCAGTATTCATCGGCACCGGCGTATGGCGACCTAATCGTACTCACTGCAAGGGCGAGTCTCTCGGCAATGTTCATTTTGCCATTGATTATTTGCAAAATCCTGAGGCTTATGACCTCGGCGATACTGTGGCGATTATCGGTGCCGGCAACTCTGCCATTGACGTTGCCAGGACTGTTGTCAGAATGGGCAGCCGCCACGTCACCATTTACGCTCGAAGACAAAGAATAGCCGCCAGCCAGCGCGAGTTGGATTATGCGCAGGTCGACGGCATTGATATTCAACAGGGTATGCAGATAAAAGAGTTTACAGACAAAGGTCCTGTATTCATTCCAAGAATTTATGATGATGAAGGCAACCTCGTCCGTGAAGAAGAGCCTGTCCTGGTGCTTGCGGACAGTACAATCATTGCAATCAGTCAAGGGCCTAAGGATAAGATTGTCAGCACAACCGCCAATCTGGACGTGAACGACAAGGGCTTGATTATAGTCGATGATGGCGGCAAGACCTCCCACGAGGGTGTTTTTGCGAGTGGTGACGTTGTTGCCGGTTCCAAAAATGTTGTGCTTGCCGTCAAATATTCCAAGCAGGTGGCGGAGGCTATGGACGAATATCTCACTTCTAAACGCAATCAAGCCTGATTAATTAATAAGTTCCGCGGGCTTCATCACGAGTGATATGTCCGTTTTCGATAGCAATAACACGCCGCTGCATGGCGTCAACGATAGCCTTGTCGTGCGTCGCCATGACTATGGTCGTACCAACGGCGTTGATTCGCTGAAAAATATCCATAATATCCCAGCTTGTTTCGGGATCAAGATTTCCGGTCGGCTCATCGGCAATGACAATGGCAGGATCGTTGACTATTGCTCTGGCAATGGCTACTCTCTGCTGTTCGCCGCCGCTGAGCTCATCGGGAAAATTTTTATATTTTTCTCTGAGACCCACAACATCACATAATTTTTCTCGGTGCCTCAATAACCTGCATTGCAAAGGCAATATTTTCAAATACAGTCTTATCCGGCAGCAAGCGGTAATCTTGAAATATGACCCCCAGCTCGCGGCGAAGATAAGGAATCTCGCTGGATTTCATCTTGACGACATCTCTGCCATTGACTGTTATCTCGCCGGACGTTGGCAGCTCCTCGCGCAGCAGCAGCTTGATAAAAGTCGACTTGCCGGCACCGCTTTGCCCAACAAGGAAGATAAATTCACCCTTGCTAATATCTATGGTTACATTCTCCAGAGCAACCACCTTGCTCGGATAAATTTTCGTAACATCTTTCAAATGTATCAAAAAATTCGCCTCTCAATCTGAAAAAATTTTCTACCCAATGTCAACTAATTCACGCTGACGATTGTTGAAAGTGAGTATTTTAGTATAGCCGAAATTTTTAACATAGTCGATTGCCTCATCACAGAAATTGCCGCAATCTTCGGGCTTGTGAGCGTCTGATGAAATTATGATCGGAAGATGGTATTCAGCGGCAATTTTCATAAATTCAGGATAAGGTGAAATCTCCTCAATAGGGTAGCGATAGCGTGTGCCGGTGTTGACGTCAACCGCCATATTTGCCGCCTTGAGTGCTTTGACCGCCCTTTCGAGATATTCAGTCACATCAAAGTCAGGAATATTTTTAAAAAGACGAATATTAAAAGGGTGTCCGAGTACGTCGTAGAGCTTGGCGGCAGCGAGTTTTTCGACTTCTTGAGTATACCATTCATAGATCTCGTGGAGATCGTGATTATTCCATTCGGCTTTAATCTCTGAAGAATCATAAGCCCAGCCGTTGAGAAAATGCACAGAGCCTATTATATAGTCGAATTTGTAAGCATCAAGAATTTTTTTGACAGCAGCTTGATCTTGGAAGTTGCAGACCTCAATGCCTGTCTTGACGTTGTGATGTGCCTTGAGTTTATCCATAAAGTTGAAGTAGTCGTTGAGGGTGTGTTTGAATTTATTCTTCTTGAGCCATTTCTTTTGAAAGTCGCCGACAAAGGAATCATCAAGAATCAGATCATCATAGTAGAGATTTTGGAACTCAGGGAAGGTGTGAGAGTGTTCAGTGATTCCAATTTCATCAAGTCCGCGTTTCTCCGCAGCGTCAAAAAAACCTTGCACCCACTTTTCATCATAATCGCCATACTCAAAATGCATGTGATAATCTATTTTCATAATAAAATTTCGCCTCCAAGATTGCAATATATCACAAAAGCCGCTGCACTCTCAAAGTACAACGGCTTTCAATTTGAATCTAAATTCACATTAAAACCTCTTTCCCAGACGACCGAGTAATGTCAATACATACCACATGACTCAGCCAAGCGACCTGTATCGGTCAAGCCTGCACTGCAAGCAATCTATTTCGACATGCTCAACATCTCCGTGGACTATTTTAACTTCAGAAGAAACATTTCGATCGTCTTAAAGACTTGCTTCACCTTGTTTCAATAGACACCACTCCTTCAATCAGGATATGTAAAGTGTAGCATATATATTTCAGTTTGTCAAGTAAATTTTCAAAAAATTTTCAAAAATGCTCTAAAAAATTTTTCAAGAATCTGAATTAGTCTTCTGCTCTCTCGGCATAGCTATACGCAGGGCGTCGCGAACTGTCTCGACAGGTATTAACTTGACAGGAAGTTTGGATTTGCTCACATCAAAGTAGCTCTTCTTGGGTAGAATGATTGAAGTAAAACCCATTCGGCTTGCCTCATCGACACGCTGCCGTGCCTTGCTGACAGCCCTCACCTCACCGCCAAGACCGACCTCACCGAAGATAACACATTTCGGCAGGAGCTTGCGATTGGCAAAACTTGACGCCATTGCGATTGTGATTGCCAGATCTGCCGCCGGTTCGTCGATTTTGATTCCTCCTGAAGTCTTGACGTACACATCACAAGGACCTATACTCAAATGTAAACGCTTTTCAAGGACGGCAAGCAGGAGTTGTATCCTCTTAATGTCAACTGAATCACTTGTCCTGCGCGGCGGCATAAACGGTGTCGGTGCAACAAGTGCTTGCACTTCAACGAGAAGTGGACGAGTACCCTCAACAGTTGGGATTATCACACTGCCAATATCCTCTTCCTTATCCGGCAGGAAGAGCTTGGAGGCGTCCGGCACATCAACAAGACCTATATCACGCATCTCAAAAAGACCGATCTCGGAAGTTGCTCCGAATCGGTTTTTGATTGCTCTCAATACCCTAAGATCAGCAGTACGTTCACCCTCGAAAAAGAGGACAGTATCAACAATATGCTCAAGAACACGAGGCCCCGCAAGATTGCCGTCTTTGGTGACGTGTCCTATGATGAAAGTGGCAATCCCTTCGCGTTTGGAGATTCTCATCAATCCGGCAGCACATTCTCTAATCTGCGACACGGAACCTGGTGCACTCTCCATATTTGCCTTGAAAATCGTTTGAATGGAGTCAATAACTAAAAATTCCGGCTCGACGTTCTCAATATGTGCTGCAATTCGTTCAAAATTCGTCTCGGCGCATATCAAGAGATCGTCAGCAATGGCGTTGAGGCGATCTGCCCTCATTCTGATCTGTCTTGCACTCTCTTCGCCGGTAATGTACAGGACTTTCCTGCCTGATCTTGCAATGTTGGCACAGACGGCAAGAGTGAGACTTGACTTGCCGATACCCGGATCACCGGCAATCAAAATCACCGACCCGGGTATCACGCCACCGCCAAGTACTCTATCAAGCTCGCCGGAACCCGTCAGAAAGCGCGGCAGTTCTTGAGTATCAACTTTACCGATTGGCTGCGGTCTTTCCATTGAAGATATTGCTATAGTTCTGTCTTTTACGGACTTGTCAGGAGGTGTGACGACTTCCTCAACAAAAGTATTCCATTTGCCGCAGTCGGGACATTTGCCCAGCCACTTTGAGGACTCGTGTCCACATTCCTGACAAACAAACTTTAAATTACTTTTTGATGCCATAATACACCTTCTGACTACATATTCAACTTTTCAAAATTTAAATATCATTAAAAAATTATATTTACAAGATAGTAAGCAAGGGCACCCATAATCGCAGTACACGGAATCGTCATCACCCAAGCGGTAACCATCTGCTGTGCTACACCCCAATGGACTGCATTTACGCGTTTAGCCGTGCCGACACCCATAATAGAGCCGCTGACGACGTGGGTTGTAGAAACAGGCAAATGCAAGAGTGTTGCTGTGAATACGGTTATGGAGGAGTTTAAATCTGCTGCAAAACCGCTGATAGGTTCCAACTTGAAAATCTTGCCGCCTATGGTTTTGATGATTCGTTGTCCGCCCATTGCAACACCTATTGCCATCGCTGTCGCGCAGAGGATCTTGACATATGTAGGTACTTCAAATTCTGCAATGAATCCGCCGCTGAAGAGTGCAAGCGTTATGATACCCATTGATTTCTGTGCATCGTTGGAGCCATGAGAAAATGCCATTGCCGCTGCAGAGAGAATCTGCATTTTGCGAAATTTACTGTTGACTGCGTGGGGACTCATTGAGCCGAACAGTCTAAATAAAATATTCATTATGATTATTCCCAGAAACCAAGCAACCACAGGAGATGCGACCAGGGCTATGACAATCTTGCCTATACCGTCGAAGTTTAAACCTACCGATCCTACCGAGACAAGTACTGCGCCGATCATTCCGCCAACAAGTGCGTGTGAAGAACTTGACGGCAGAGCAAACCACCAAGTCAAAATATTCCAGACGATTGCTCCAAATAATGCCGCTATAATGATTTTTTCGTCGACAATCTGAGTATCACTTACTATGTCACCGCCGATTGTCTTTGCAACACCGGTTGAGACCATAGCTCCCGCGAAATCCAACATCGCCGCCATCATTACTGCGGTATTCGGCGTTAAAGCTCGTGTCGATACGGCGGTAGCTATTGCGTTCGCGCTGTCGTGAAAACCATTTATAAAATCAAACAGCAGCGCAAGTATAATAACAGTAAACATCAAATATTGGAGTTCTTGCATTTCTTTCCACTCCAATCAAGCGTATTTCATAACAACGCCGCGAATCATATCAGCCAATTTTTTGCAATGATCCTGCGTATCTTCGAGATCTTCAAGAATATTCTTCCACTTGATCAAATGTATTGTTCTGTTTGCAGGATCACGTGTCGCATCATCAAAGAGAATACCGATTTCTTCACGATAGACCAAGTCCGCCTTGCTCTCATACTCTCTGACTTTGGCACAGGAGTCAAGAATTTCGCGCTGATTCTTTTTGATGTCACTGAGCAGCTTGAAAGCCTTGACGAGTTCGTTGGTACTCTCAACAATCCAATTAGTCAGCACAGGGCATTTATCAGTTGCGTGCCCTGCACGGCTCATAATGATCCTCTGAAGGGCACCCTGCAGAATATCAACGCCGTTGTCAAGCTCACCGGCGATGGAGTAAATATCTTCACGGTCGATAGGTGTAATGAAGGTGAGATTGAGTTTCTCCATGATGCGCTCATTGACTTCATCAGCTTTAGCCTCAAGCCCAAGGATCTCGTCAATCCTCTCAAGTGCCTTGTTGGGATCCTTGATCACGTCATCAAGCAGAACTGCACCCAGATGAAAGTATTTGGAGTTGTCGACGAACAGATCAAAGAATTCAGTATCTTTGCGTGAAAAATTAAACATCTTCTGAAATTCCTCCTTAGTTGGATTTGCAATCATTTTACAGCATATGTGACAAATTGTAAATAATTAATTTAATCAAAAGCACGAGAAATTCCACCCACTTCTATGAGTGGCAGGATTAAAAAAACGTTGTACGGTCGCAGCGTTGATAGACAATCTATTTTTTTTCAGATAAAGAGGATTTTAATAAACTATAACGAATTAATCATATAAAAAGTTTATGTATACAATATTCATCATAGGTGTGATTAATGATCCCAAAAGTGCAATTTGGTAAACTGATAAATAAAATAAAATTGAAAAACTATGTCACAATCAAAAATTAATATCACATTTGAGAAGATATGAAAATGTACACATTCACAAAAGTTATAATATATCAACATATGTGACAATAAATAACAAATTTTGAAGTTTTTAACAGAAAATTAGCAAAAAATATAGAAAAATACTTGCAAATTTAATCAAAAAAATCTATGATTGCTATCAAGAAGAAACGAACAAACGAGATTAAATTTCACATATGTGAAGGAGATGATTTTAATGGTACCTGTCGAGAAGAGAATTCTTATCAAAGTAGCCAATATGTACTATCTCGAAAATATGAAACAGAGCGATATTGCCAAAAAGCTGGGTGTTGAGCGTACAACGATTAGCAAATATCTCAAACGTGCGTTGGAACAGGGAATTGTCAATATTTCCATAGCAAATGATAATTATGAAGATCTTGAGACGGCAATGGAAAAACGTTTCGGACTGAAAGAGTGC
>CAJODU010000101.1:7746-11528 GCA_905233325.1 uncultured Selenomonadaceae bacterium | reverse complement strand
TATAGGTATTGCTGAATTAATATCTCAAAGTAAAGAAACCGAAATCAAAGAAAAGCGCGATACTCATTTCTTGGCCCCTATACCGAAGATACATTACATTTGGGGCAATGAGCTTGAAGAAGGCTTCGGACTACATTGTGATGTAACCATTCACCTAGCAGAGGAAACAGATTTAAATAAGCTGGCGTGTGCAGTAGAAAGGACAATTCTTGCACACCCAGCTATAGATGCCCGATTGATTGATATAGGCGGTGAGTTGCGCTGGCGAGAAGGTGATTTGAAAAATTTAAAGCCACAAATAGAAAAAGTTACACGCGAAGAATACGAAAGCCTCAAAAAAAATATTCGTAAAGCAATGAATAAACCTGAAACGCGAATGTTTAATATGAGGTTATTTGAAATTGCTGAAGTTGACGGAACGATTAACAAAAAATTTTACTTTGACTTTCTGCACCCGATCATTGACGGCGATTCCCTTGAAATTTTCCTTCAAGATGTAAATTCTGCCTATCATGGTGGAGAGTTGGAGCCCGAAAAGTACAGCATTTTTGACTATTATGATTCGACAGAAGATATTATGCATAGTGAAACCTATCTCAAAGAGCAAGAATGGAATCAAAAATTTACCCGCTCATTTACCGAACATTTGAGCGAATTGCCCGGTGATCTTGACCCCCAAGATGAAAATGAAACTAAACCTATAATAGTTCCTCTCAAAATCAATCTTGAGGCGGTTGATAAATTCACAAAGGCACAAGGTATCACTGACGGGACTTTGTTATCAGCGGCGTTCGGACTTCTGCAGGGGCATCGAAACGGCGAACAATCGGGAGTTGTCCTCACTTTTTACAACGGACGAGATGATGTTCGCTTTGAACGTACAATGGGTGCATTTTACCGCCATTATCCTCTTTGTGTTCGCTGGTCGCCGGAGATGTCAGCGGAAACCTTTGTCAAGGAGACGCAGGAAAATATTTTACTTTGCCGTCGTCATGCCCTTTACGAAGGCGATCCTGTGCCGCTTATCATTTCATTTGCATATCAAGGTGAAGATATTGATGATGATTTTGAATTTTGCGGCGGCAAGGCGAAGTATGAAGAAGTTGAAGATTATGAGGAAGAGAATTTCAATTTCTACATTCACAGACATGCTGATGATTTTTATGCATATCTGACTTACAATACGAAAGAGTACAGCGACGATTTTGTCAAAAAGTTTATGGAGAATTACTCGAAGGCTGTCAATGAATTGGTCTCAGGCAGAAAACCGACTGAGATTGAGGCAGAGTTCTGATTATGGCTGTAGATAAGGCTTATTTTACTCGCAAGATGTTCTTTAAAACCGTACTTCCGGCACCTTTGGCGGCGATAGGACTTGCACTGGCTGAAATGGGCGACACAATACTGATCGGGCATGCTATCGGTATGGACGGACTCGCTGCCATTGGCTTTACCTCGCCGCTATTCCTGCTTGCGACTTTTTTCCTGTTCGGGTTGTCTATGGGCGGAGCGATAGTCTACAGCAATCTGATTACGACGGGCAAAAAGGAAGAGGCACAAAAAGTCTTTAACTTCTTCTTCAGATGGTCGGCAGCGGTAGGATTAGCCATTACCATAAGCAGTTTCATTTTTGAGGATAATCTGCTTATCTTCCTTGGAGTAAACCCGTCAGACAGTATAGTCTATGGAATGACAAAGAGCTATCTTTTCTATATTCTGCTTGGTATTCCGTTTGAGATTTTGATGGAAGTACTCTGCGCCTATTTGAGGAATGATGATGCCGAGACCTTTTCTATTGTCGTGCAGAGTGCCGCAGGAGCATTAAATCTAATTCTGAGTGCCTTGCTGCTCTTTTTCTTTGATTGGGGAATCTCCGGCTGCAGTTTTGGATTTTTCTTCTCCAACTTCTTGGCAGTGGCAGTGTCGATTGGATATATAATTTTGAGGAAGAACGGGAAACTCTCGTTCAAGGGAGAGTCAATATCTTGGCAGGAGGCAGTTAAGCCGTTGAGGCTCGGATTTGCGACCTCGGCGGAATATATATTCGACGCGATCTTCGTACTCATTTTAATTCATTTGTTGATTGAGATTGACGGTAATGAAGGTGTTGCTGTCTTCAACGTAATTGAAAACCTGTCTCTGCTGTTCATCTTTCTGTATGAGTTCATCGGAAAGACTTCACAGCCATTATTTTCGACATTCTTCGCCGAGAACAATATCACCGAACTGCACAGGGTTTTCAAGTATGCTCTGATATATTCTCTGCTGCTTGGTACGCTGGCAACGGTGCTTGTGGTAATATATCCGCAAATATTAGACCTGCTCTTTGGGCTTGATGATGTTGAAGATGTCACTAAAGTTTACTATGCTGCACGGGTTTTCTGCATAGGGACGATATTAATGGGAATATGCTTACTTCTACAGAATTACCTGCAATCAAAAGAAGATGAAAGCAGTGCATTTCTGGTGGTATTTATGAGGCGAACGGGTGCGAGCATACCTTTAGCCTACATTCTGGCACCGTTTGGCTTTAACGCCTTCTGGCTGGTCTATCCTCTTGCCGAAATAGTCACGTTGATAGTGTTGTTCATTTACAAGCGTCGAAAGGACGGACATAAGGGGATTGACGAGGCAAGGATTTATTCGGCAACATTTACTGACAGTATGGAAGATTTGGCAGAGCAAGTTGAGTCGATAAGAGAATTTACGACGAGATGGGGAGCGGACAAGCACAAGTTTAACACATTGAGACTGGCGATAGAGGAGTTTTGGGGACTCTTGCAAGATAGAGAGTGCGGTCAAAAGGGTGATATACTGATTCAAATTACTATAGCGGCACACGAGGACGGCACCTTTCAACTGACTATGCGTAACAACGGCGAAGTAATGGATCCCTTCAAAGAGAAGGCAGAAGACGTCTTCAATGGAGAAGTAAAGATCCTTGAATTGAAGGCAAATGTCCTGCAGGTAGCTAAGAGACGTGCCAATCAATTCCTCTATCACAAACATCACGACTTCAATACAATCACTTTGACTATTTAGTGAGTAGCATATAGCTTGACGGACGCCATTGCTCTACAGAGCTTCCAACACTTTGGCGTGGTTGTCTTTGATGTATTGAATGGCCTCTGCTTTCTCATCGTCGGAGGTAAGATCGGAGGTGACCATCTTGCAGGCCATATGGAGCTGTTTGAATTTACCGGCTGCATCATTGTCACTATCTTCTTTAATACGCTCAATCATCTCTGTGTACTTGATCCAGTCTTCATTTTCAAAAGCATCTTGCAAACCCAGCATAATCTCCAAGTCAGAGTCATCATCACCCTCTTCAGCGGACGGCTCCTCGTTGACAGTTTCAGCTTTAACATTGACGGCGGTTGAATCAACAGAAGCGGCGGGCATTGTATTTGAGCCGTCGTTGAGGTAATTCCTGCCCTCTTCGACGAGTTTATCATAGAGTTCCATTGCCTCGGCGTGATGGGTGTTGATGAACGCCTCGGACTGCTGCTTGTCGGATTCCGAAGAAGAATTTGCCGTTAATATTTTGCCTGACTCTTCAAGTTTCTTGGCAAGTTCTGAAGTCTTTTCACTGCCGATTGACAGAGATGTGGACTTGAGGGCGTGGACGAAGGTGGTATAGTCGTTCCAATTCTTGGTATCATAAGCCTCTTGAATCTTTGCCTTCTTCTCTTCTTTGAGATTGCAGAACATTTGAAGGACATTTCTATACATATCTTCCATACCGGCACTGTACTGCAACCCTAATCCCACATTGAGAAGTG
>CAJODU010000101.1:0-7655 GCA_905233325.1 uncultured Selenomonadaceae bacterium | reverse complement strand
TCCGGCGGCTCTTGCAGCTTGTTTTTCGGCAGATATTCCATCAGCATTTTTTCGAGGGCAGCAGCGTCAATCGGCTTGCTGAGGTAGTCATTAAAGCCCTCTTTCAAGAACATTTCCCTTGCACCGGAGATGGCATTTGCCGTCAGAGCTATCATCGGTGCATCTTTTGATTTATTCTCGTCCATTTCCTTGGCGAGTTTAAGAGTCTGAATACCGTCAAGTTCGGGCATCATCTGATCAAGGAATATCACATCGTATTTAGTATCCGCCATTTTCTTGAGGGCGGACGTACCGCTCATGGCAGTGTCAACCTGTATCTGTGTCACCTTGAGAAGGCTTGTCGCAACGAGCAAATTCATCTCATTATCATCAACCACAAGAATCCTGGCATCAGGAGCAACAAAGCTGACTCTGTAGGATTCGGATTTCGGCTTTTCCTTTTCGATCTTCTCTACGAACTTGCCGACGCCCTTCCTGTTTATTACCTTCTGAGGCACCAGCACAGTGAAGGTTGAACCCTCACCGTAGACGCTTTCAACCTCTATCTTGCCGCGCATCATCTTGACGAGCTTGGCAGTGATGGCAAGACCGAGACCTGTCCCCTCAATGTTCTTGTTCTGCTTGGCGTCGAATCTCTCAAAGTCCTTGAACAGCTTGGACTTGTCCTCGTCGCGAATACCTATTCCGCTGTCCTTGACGCTGAATTTGAGGAGAATTTCTCCCATTTGACGTCCCGCACTTTCTCCGTTTTCATCATCAATACCCAAATCCATATCGACGCTAAACACCACGCCGCCGACCTTGGTGTATTTGACGGCATTGGTGAGGAAGTTCACGACGACTTGACGTATCCTCACCGAATCACCAAATAGTTCGTTGGGGACGTCTTCGTTTACTTTCACCTTGAAGTCAAGATTTTTCTTCTCTGCACGGAACTTTATCATATTGATGAGATTTTTGATGAGGTCGTCAAGGTGATAGTTCTCTTCGACAAGCTCCATTTTATCCGATTCAAGTTTACTGAAATCGAGTATATCATTTATCAGAGACAGGAGCGATTCACCGGCAGCAGCGGCATTTTGAGAGTAATTTATCACCGCCGGATCCCTGCTTTCGCGCAGAATCATTTCATTCATACCAATAACGGCGTTGATAGGCGTTCTGATCTCGTGAGACATCTGCGCGAAGAATTGAGATTTAGCCTTGCCCGCCGAAACAGCAGCGTTAATAGCCTTTTTGAGTTGATCGTTGACGGAATCCTGCCATTCAAAGAGTCGATCAATGAGCAGGTCAATCAAAATAATGCAAAGTACAAAGAGCAGGAAGAGGAAGGCACTCAAGGAGAAAATGTCGCCGTAAATGCTCAAGCAGCTATTGACGACCACAACGGTGAAGTCAGAAGTATCATTCTTCTTGGCAAGGCAGACGGAGAGAGTATCATTGTAATCATTGAATCGAGAAAGATCGCCTTCCATGTAAGAATCAAGATATTTAGTCTCTTTGACATTGGTCATATGGGTTGCCGACATTTGATAGTTAATGTTCGGGTGGTTGATGATGTTGCCGTTCTTATCAATCAAGAAGGCGTATCTGTGCTTATTGTAACTGTCACTGAGGATTTTGATGAGGCTGTCAAGGTAGAAATCAATGGCGAAGATACCGAGGAATTCGCCCCTCTTGCCGTAGATGATCTGAGAGAGAGTAACGCAGTAGAGACCCGTTTGATCGTCATAGTAAGGCGTGGAGATGTTGAAACCGCTTGAGGATTTCTCGGTATCAATGTACCAACGCCGCTCCTCAACGTGCCAGCCCGGAGGACCCTGCCAGCCGGTGTTCATTATCACCGTCGGATTTTTGTAAGGGTTAGCCATATAGCAAGCCGATATTTCAGGATAGTGCTTGGCAATATCGTTGAGCCACTTCACCGCCGCCGGATAGTTATTCATTATTTCGGGACGCTCTGATATGTAGTTGGTGAACATGCTCAATATACTCTTTTCGCGAGCAAGCCAGTTGGAAAGTTGATATTGATAGGTGTCAACCGCACGATTCATTTTGAGGTTGGCAAGCTCAATGACGGTGCTGATGTAGATGCCGAGACTGCAGATCATTGCCGCAATAAGTATAGCCACTATACCCTTGCGAAGATTTTTGTTTGATTTCGACATTTTTATCAGTTCTTCAGGTTGGTAGACTTTCTCTTTTTCCTTAGAGATCAAGCTGGAGAATGTAAAGAGATCGTCCAGCATACCTGAGAGCTGCTGTGCGGATTCTCTGATCTGTATCGAACTGTTGGCTTTTTTACTCTCGTCTGTTTCGTGAGACAGGCTTATTATTTTATTCAGCGGTTCTCTGAGATCATGCGAGAGGTTTGAGAGGAATTCTTCTTTTGCACGGACAGCCTCTTCTGCCTCAAGTTTATTCTTGATGCCGGAGAGGTAAAACATCACAATAATTATCAGCATGAAGAGACTGAAGAGCGTGCTGCCGATCATCTGCCTGTGACTGTCTTTATATAGAATAGTTTCATCAATGCTGAGAATCAGATACCAGCCATTATTTGTGTGGTTGCTGAAGATGGTGTGATCTCCGTCGCTCAACGTAACCGAGAAGTTTTTATGCTCCGTTTCGTTTACAACCCTGCTGAGAATACCTTCATATTCCGGCAGCTTTTTTGAGACATTCTCACCAATCAGTGACATATCATTACAGCTTATGATCTTGCCGTTCGCCGTTGCAATTAGAGCAAAACGTCCCTCACCGTCAATCATTTCCTGAATCAATTTTTGTGTGTTGATGAAGTTGAAGTCCATAGCCACTACAGTCTGACCGTCAGAGAGTGCAATGGAAGTGGTATAGCACATTTCTCCGGTGCGGGCGTCCAGATAAGGATCAGTAATATAAACCTTACCCGGATTGTTGACAGCTCCTTTATACCAGATTCTCTCCGGCGGGTGATAGTTCGCAGGTATATTAAAGCCCGGTATTATCGCCCAATCACGACCGGCAATGTAAACATCAATGCAGGCTTCTTTGAAGTCGGAATGTTGTATTCTGCTCTGCCGCTCAAAGTACGGTGCGAGGTTTGCTCTTGAAGTTCCGGCTTTTATCATCTGTTCAGCTTCAAGAGATATTCGCAGGGTGGTATTTTCAGCGTCCGTCAAGTCTTCCTGCAAGCTGCTTCGTATATTTTCAAGTTCCATTTGTCCTATTTCTTCGGTCTGATTCGTTATCATATTTAATACAAGATGGACATTTGTAATGATGATCGCAAGAAATAGCAGGGTTATTCCGGCAATGATGTAGAAATCTGACTTGGTCCCTTTACGCAGTACAGTTATGTACCCTTTGATTTTTTCGATCATGTTCGTATCTCCAAATCAACTATCCGCCACAACTTCCATTATATCAGCGTGATGTTCTTTAATATATTTAATAGCCTCTGCCTTCTCCTCATCGGTGGTGAGGTCGGAGGTTATCATTTGACAAGCCATTTTGACTTGCTTGAGTACATTGATGATACTTTCGTTTGTGCTGCCCTCAATATTCTGAATTAATGATGAGTAAGTCGCCCAGTCTTCCTTTTCAAAAGCTCCGTGCAGGTTTAACATAAAGTCTAAGCCCAAGTCCTCCGAAAAGGTCTCTTGCTCGGTTTCTTCTTCCTCACCTGCTGCCGATTGATCTACTGTTTCTGCGGGTTGTTCCGTTTCCCATTCCGTTATTGATTCTGTTTCTGTTTGTGATTCCGAGGGTGAGGGTGATTCTGACGTTGACTGTGATTTTGAGTCCAGATATTGCCGCCCTTCTTCGACGAGTTTATCATAGAGTTCCATTAATTCGCCATTGTGTGATCTGATATATTCTTCTGCCTCATGTTTGTCGAGTTCTGAGGAGGTAGCGGCTATGAGGATCTTTCCTGCCATTTCGAGTTTCTTGGCAATTTCTGAGACCTGTGCTCCGCCGACTGTCTTTGCCGTTGACTTTAAGGCGTGAACAAATGTAGTGTAATTATTCCAGTCTTCCTTATCGAAGGCCTCTTGGATTTTAACTTTCTTTTCATCTTTGAGTTTGCAGAACATTGCCAAAATATCCCTGTACATATCTTCCATGCCGGCACTGTACTGAATACCCATTGCAGGATTGAGGTATTGATAATCTGATTGTGATGAGATTATTTCTTCCATGTTACTCTTTACCTCCTCATTCTGTTTTGTGGGTTCCGTCTCAACTTTAGGTGGAGTTTGGAGTTTATCCACCGGCAGATATTCTATCAGCATTTTTTCAAGAGCAATGGAATCTATAGGCTTGCTGAGGTAGTCGGTGAAACCTTCACTAATGAACATCTCCCTTGCACCGAAGACAGCGTTGGCAGTCAAGGCAACTATAGGAGCCCCTTTGGACTTGTTCTCTTGCATTTCGTTGGCGAGCCTTAGGGTCTGAATACCGTCAAGACTGGGCATCATCTGATCAAGGAAGATCATATCATATTGATTCTGTGCCATCTTTTTGAGGGCAGACATTCCGCTCATTGCAGTATCAACCTGTATCTTAGTACCCTTGAGCAGACTCGCCGCCACAAACAGATTCATCTCATTATCATCAACCACAAGGACTTTTGCCTCAGGAGCGACGAAACTGGGCTTGTATACTTCTTGATTGACCTTGTTTTGACGGATTTTTTCTTCAAAGTTACCAATAGCAGCATTATTTATGATCTTCTGAGGGAATACGACGGTAAAGGTTGATCCTGCGCCGTAAACACTCTCAACCAATATATTGCCGTGCATCATTTTGACAAGATTGTAGGTGATTGCAAGTCCCAAGCCCGTGCCTTCAATATTTTTGTTCTTCTTATTGTCTAATCGCTCAAAGTCTTTGAAAAGTTTGACTCTGTCCTCGTCACGAATACCTATACCTGTATCCTTCACGCTGAACATCAGAAGAATGTGGTTATCCTCTTCGGAGATCTCTATATCCAAGTTGGGCGGAATATATTCGGTGAACTCAACTATCAATTCAATGCTACCGGTTCTTGTATATTTGACGGCATTGCTCAAGAAGTTTACAATGACCTGCCTGATCCTCACGTTGTCGCCAAATAGCTCGTTGGGGATATTTTCGTTGACAGTGACTTTAAATTCAAGATTCTTTTTCTCAACGCGGGGGTTTATCATGTTGACCAGGTTTTTGATGAGTTCGTCAAGTTTATAGGTATCTTCGACAAGTTCCATTTTGCCGCTTTCGATCTTGCTGAAGTCCAGAATATCATTGATTAATGACAGAAGAGCCTCCGAGGCGGCGTGTGCATTTTGAGCATATTTAATAATCGCGGGATCCGTACACTCGCGAAGGATCATTTCATTCATTCCGATTACGGCATTGATAGGCGTTCTGATCTCGTGGCTCATGTTTGCGAGGAAGGCACTTTTGGCTTGATTGGCTTGATCTGCAGCGGTCTTTTCGGTACTCAACTTGTCCGTAAGTTTTGCCCTCTCACTGAGCAGCATGAGATAGACACTCACCACAAGGAAGAGGAAGGACAAGAGGGTATTGACTATGAATATCAGCATATTAGTCTTTTCGACACTCTTGCCGACCGCCGACCAAGGCACATAGCCGATCATCGTCAAGTCAGTTTGAGGCAAGTCCGAACCGAAGAGGAAGTATTTGCCTTGAGAGCTGTCGGAGTAGATTGCTGCTGCCTTGCTGTATTTGAGTTTGTCAAATCTTCGTAAATGACAGGATCAGCAAAGAAGGTCTCATCACTCTTGCTATAGCCGCGATAAGGCACTACAACTTCCCTGTTGCTGTTTTGTATAAGGATATGGCTGGCGGAATCATATTCCTCAAGACCGAAATTATCGAACAGGACACGCTCTTCGTAGAGGCGGTAGATGACATAACGGACATTGTTGCCGTTGAATATAGGATATGCAAACAGAAGCCCCTTGCCCTCGCAGTAATCAACGACCCTATTGCCGCGGAAGGCCATATACAGCTCTTTAAAATCCGAGTTACTCAATGAAGTGCCTTGAAGGGCTTTACCGTTCAAATCAATGATACCGATGGTTATACCTCTGACTTTGAATTCATTTCTGGCGGCGTTGAGGCGTCTCACCAAGTCCGGCAGGACAGAGGGACTCTCCTCAATGTGCTTTGCTAAATATTCAAGATTCTCAAAAGTTTTATTAAATCGTTCCTCAACCATCATTGAGAGGTTGGCTGTCTGTCGAGTGAGCTGCTGTTCAAGTGCATTATTTAAGAGCAGAGTCATTCTGTACTGCATAAGCAGAGCAAACGCCAACAGGCAGACCATTAATATCACAAAGTTGTAAAAGGTATGTATTGAAATACCATGAGATTGAAGTGATTCTTCCAGCCTCTCTATCAAATTATTCATAGACTTCAACCCCTCTCACCAGCCAGTTTGTCCTGAATAGCAGAGCCTTGTCGCTTATAGTCTCGCCGTCAGCGCAATGTTTAATACCTTCATTGTCGTATATATCGCCGGAGAATATATTGCGACCGTTAACGAGTTCTTGACGAAGTTCCTCAATTTTACGTTTCATTTCGGGCGTTACGAGTGAGGAATACTTCGTCAGCACAACACTGCCGCTGCGAATATCCAGCCAATGATCACCGCCATGATTTAGTTCACCCTTGCGATATTTGTTGATAATATAACGATAGTAAACGTCCCAGCGGCATTTGACAGTGGTGAGATGATGCGGCGAATAGCCCTCAAGTGAATCATTGTAGCCGATGAAGTCAACATTGAGAGTCTCTGCAGTGTCCGGCACAGTCCTGTCATTCTGATGATAGGTGATAATGTCAGCATTTGCCTCACGGACAAGCCGCTCGGTGCAATCAGCCGCTACTTTTACATTCTGCCAGTCGCCCGTCCACATTACAACGACTTTAGCATTTGGATTAGTCCTCTGCAGACCGAGAGCAAAGGCACTTATCTCGACGTTTATCAAAGAATCAGAGAAAGGAGCCACATAACCTACTACGTTGGTTTTAGTCTTCATACCGGCAAGAGCTCCGGACAGCCAGCGGCCTTGATACATTCTGACTAGGTAGGGAGTCAAGTTCTTCTCCTTGTAGTCGGCAGAGTTGGTTGCAAATGCAATGTCGGGATATTCCTCGGCGAAGTATTCACGCGGCAGGGAGTAAGTCGGAGTGGCAACAAATATCATATTCGCACCATCACGAACAAGTTCGGATATGGTATCTTTGAATTTTACAGCATTTTCAGCCGAATTTTGTCTGTGAAGAAACATCGCGCCAACTTCAAAGCAGATTTCCTTCATGTTGGAGTATTGTGCATTCTCCCATTCATCATTAGTGCTGTCGATAAGCAACAATGCAAGGCGTTCCTGCTTTTTATCATCAACGGAAACATCAAAGCCGAAAGTCAAAACAAAAAGAATAGTAATGATTATCAAGCCGCCGAGAATGAGCAGTCTTTTGAGCCAGCGTTTATTTGAATTGATTTGCACCTCTTCACCCCAATTCTTTAAAGCTATTAATCATTATACTAAAATCAATTATCTATTTCAAGAGTTTGGCAAAGAAACAGAGGATAGAAGTATTTTCTGTGCAGGAATATCAGTATTTGCCATAGAATATAATAAAGATAATAAAAGTTGGAA
>CAJODU010000100.1 GCA_905233325.1 uncultured Selenomonadaceae bacterium | reverse complement strand
CGAAAAATACAACCTTTTTATATGGAGACTCGCTTGTTGAACTCTCTTTTATTTGAAAATTGAATTCCGTAAGAAAATATAGAAGAGAAACTCTGCCCTATTCCCTGTTCTCAAAAGCCGCCTTAACTTTAGCTGCTATGCCCTTCATCTTTGCAAGAGAAACGGAGCAGGCAGCTATTCTAATGCCCAATTTCAAAGGAACTGCGAAGATTAAATCCTTGTGGAGATGTTCACAAATTGCAACGGGATTTTCGGCAGGTACTGAAATGAAGAATCCACCCTTGTATGGCAGGAAATTCAAGCCGCATTGATGTGCCTCTTCAACGAAAATATCAGCACGTTTTTGAACAGTTTGATAAATCTGCTTGCGCTCACCCTCAAGAGCCGCAAGAGCTTTTTTATCTTGGTGAAGTTTTGCAAGGAAGGCTTGAGCACCGCGGTTTATATTCGACCATACCGCACGGTTGGAGTACTTGCAGACTTCTTTGAACTCATCAATCACCTCACTGCTTGAAGAGACGGCAATCAGTGCACCTGTCCTCTGTCCGTACATCGTGAAACTCTTCGACATACTGAAAGAAAAGAGAGTCAAAACATTAGACGGAAGGTTGCCGAACTTGGTCATAAATTTTCTGACGTCGTTTTTCTCACCGCCGAAGTCAATATATGCAATGTCAACAAGGATAGATATAGCCTTACCCTTAGCCGCATGGGACTTGACAACCTCAAGGACGCCGTCCCAATCTGCCTCAGTGAGAGCAAAGCCCGTCGGATTGTGTGCGGGTGTATTCAATATCACAAGCAAGGAATCCTGGACTTTGAGCAATTCATCAACCTTATCGGTGAAGGATTGCAGATTGAAGTTTTGATTGTCGTCAAAGAGTTTGAAAGTAGTGAGAGATTTGCCGGTCTCATTGCAGATGATATTGTAGTTGCCCCAGTACCAATCGGAAGTCAGAACCATCTCACCGCGCTCGGCATAGTTTGCAATGGCGTGATGTATTGCGCCGGTGCCGCTGGCAGTTGCCATTGCCGCGATATAACCTTCAGGTCTGTTGTCGGCAAAGGTGAAGTCGATTGCTGCGTCTAAATAGTCCGGCAAACCTGCAATGGGAGCATAAGCTGATAAATCCTTCATCGGCAGCGTTCGATAGAGACTTTCCATTGTCGGCAGGAGAGCCAATTCACCGTTATCATCGAGTACAACACCAATAGTTGCATTTGTTACCTTGTCTGCTCCGTGTGTGGCTATTGCCTTCTGACAAGCGGCATTAGCCTCAAATATCGCATCGTGTAGCTTTCTGTCTGCTGAATGTGATGCTGCCATTCCCAATAGTATCATCGCCCTTCATAAATTCAATACCCCTATTGTACAGCAAGTCACTCAAAAGTCAACCAAAATCAAAATTAATACTGTATACAATACAAATTTGCCGCTGAGATATTAATTTTTTCAGAAAAAAACTTTTAATTTTTAGTAAAATTTGATATTATGGTATTGATATTTTCCTTGTAATTGAGTAAAATGAAATAAAGCTGGAAATTGTGAGTGGGTGAGCGAAATGGAAGATAATAGAAAAAATCTCCAAAAGCACATCAGAGCAGCCAGTGATTGGTTGCAGCAGGCAGATAGATCCATAGAACGTAAAGAAGATCTAAAAGGTGACCTCAAATTAATGTTGGCAAAAGCTGAACTTCAAAATGCAGAAAAGCATCAAAATCGCTCACGTTTAACCAAAATATTTTCGTTTGCTACTGCTGTATTGATTGCACTTGCCTTCTCTTGGGTTAATGATGATTCGGAGACAATTTCTCAACTCTCCACAACTTCAGTAGCAACTACCACTGTTCCCGACTCACCGATTATGGAAAAAAATAAATCAACTGACAGCTCGCCTTCAATCGAAATACCCAAAGAGGAATTTGTCACGGATCAAAATCAAGAGCAGCCACAAATTTCATATGAACAGCCACCTGCTTACGAAAGTGTAGAATCAGAAACCATTGACGTTGAATCTGATGTAGAAAATAATACTCAGCCTTATTATTCCGAAATTGAATCAAAACCAATAGCTGAGGATATAAATATATATTCGGAGTCAATCAATGAAGTGACTTCAGAATCAAGCGGCATATCACTTGAGGCACAAGCACCTACAGAAGATATGCAAAAGCTCATGCAATCCGCAGGACAGATATTGCACGCAGAGTGAATTTTTAGTTGGACTATTGTCTGCCTTCGTCTAAGGAGAGAGGTTTCAACCAACTAAATAAGGAGGAAGTAATTACTTGAGTATTTTAAACAAGATGAAGAGGAAACGGAGCCGACTTTTGCTGGGACTGTTGGTGACGGCAGGAGGTATTCTTTCACCGCAAAATGTTTTTGCTGAAGAAGAATCTGACACATATGTAAGAATGCCTTATGAGTTTGAAACGAACGAGGAGCAGCTTAATCCGCCGTCATCAAATGATAAGGAAATGCTAAATAATGAAGTTGAAAATCCCGAATCAGCTTCAACTTCAACAACCGAGGGTGATAAAACACCCAAAGACGGTGCAGGTAATGAGTCAGAATCTGAAGGTAAAGCTCAAAATTCAACCGAGACAGGCGAAAATGCGGCTCTTGATACTGAACAGATCGACGAAGAGGCTTCCGGTGATATAGCAATGATTAAATATCTTAATCAGTTCGCAGGCAAGACTATCGTTGATGTAGAATATGAAGGTGCAAGCGAGCTGACCTTGCCTACCGTTAAACTGGTTGCAACTCAACATGCAGGTGACGAGTTTACCTCAGCCTCTTCAATGAGTGATATGGAAAAGCTCATGAATACGGGATACTTTTATGATATTTATCCCGTCATTGAAGAAGTACCCGAAGGCGTAGTAGTAAAATATCATCTGCTTGAGAATCCTATACTTAAAGATATAGTCTTCGTCGGCAATACTATCGAAAAGACAGAGGACTTGGAAAGACTCATTCATCTGCGCCGCGATGATGTTTTAAATAATGTAACTTTGCATGACGATATAACGGCCATTCAGGAAAGATACAGAGGCACAGGCTATGTCCTTATGAAAGTCACTGATATAAATATGGATAAAGATACCGGCGTGTTGACGTTGAAGATAAACGAAGGTATTATTGAAGGTTATAAAGTCAAGGGCAACAAGAAGACTAAAGACAAAGTTATTCTGCGTGAAATGAGACAAAAGCCCGGTGAAATATTTAATGCTAAGCTGGCAAGACGTTCAATTCAGCGTCTCAATAATCTCGGTTTCTTTGAAGAAGTCAGTGCAAAGATGAATCCGGGCGTTGAACCTAATGCTATCGTTATGGAGATAGAAGTCAAGGAGAAGCGGACAGGAACTTTTGGCGTTGGTGCCGGATATAGCAGTGAAGATGGCATTATCGGTATGGTCAGCATTACTGATACCAACTTCCGCGGAGTCGGAGATGCTGTCAGCATAACGTATGAGATGAGCGGCGACGACGAAGATGCTCACGGTGTCACCTTCAGTTATCGCAGACCCTGGCTTGACAGCAAGGAGACTTCAGGCACTTTCCGCTTTTACAATCGTACCTATGAATATGATGATTACGATACGCGCGGTCGCTTGAAGGAAGAATATATGAGAAAATACACCGGCGGCGAGATCACTTTGGGTCGTCCCGTTAGTGAATGGAGTACCAACTATGTCACCTTGCGTCATCGTAAAGATGAATACGTCAAACACGTTGGAGATGGTCTCTCCGGCAGACGTGATGGCGAATTAGGCTCTGCATGGCGCAGTAAAAACTTCGGTATAACGAGATCTGTCACATTGGAGCATGTCACTGATACTCGTGATAATATTTACAATCCTACCGAAGGCGGCAAAGTTAATCTTTCGGGAGAATTTGGCGGAGTTCTTGGAGGAGACTTTACCTTCCAAAAATATACTATAGATCATCAGAGATTTTTTAAGGCAGGTCACGCACAGGTTTGGGCATTAAGGACTAAAGGCGGCATTGGTTTTGGTGATATTTCTGAATTTAACCAGTACAGAATTGGTGGTCAAGATACGTTGAGAGGCTATCGTGACGCTCAGTTCCGCGGTGAGAGAATGATTCTCGGCACTCTTGAGTACAGATTCCCTCTCTTTCCTAAAGTTCAAGGTGCTCTCTTTACCGATTGGGGTAGTGCTTGGGACGACGGCTTTGATCCCGATGAATTTCATGGCAGTGGCGGTTTAGGTGTCTCTTTGAATACCCCTCTCGGACCGTTGCGTCTTGATTACGGTCGCGGCAGTCAGGGCGGCAGATTGCATTTCAGCGTTGGAGGAACTTTCTGATTCGCAAATATGAATGCAGAAAAAATCATAAAAAAAATTATTCTGCCATTCCTGTTGGTTGTTATGATGTCTTTTTCGATGACGGCAGCAGTAAGGGCAGCATCAAGAATAGAGACAGTTGAGGCTGTGGTGACTTCTGAGGCATCATTGCCGCCGATAGTCAAGGAAAGAATGGAAGAATCCGTCGCGGCGATAGGTAAACAACTTCTCCTTGGTCACACTTTACCTGTAACCGAAGATTGGAAAAAACGGCAGGAATCAACCATACACTTGGTCTTTGATAAAATAC
Organism: uncultured Selenomonadaceae bacterium; assembly: GCA_905233325.1. Classification (GTDB taxonomy): domain Bacteria; phylum Bacillota; class Negativicutes; order Selenomonadales; family Selenomonadaceae; genus Quinella. Next base: position 1,255 of record CAJODU010000100.1, on the reverse strand, counting down.
TTGTCGGTTATACCGTCAAACAAGTCTCCATTCAATCTTATGGAACTGAGGTTTCAATTAATGTCAATCTTCTTCCTTGGACGGATACCATTCAAAATATACAAGTCAACGCAAATATCGAAGGTATGCCGGAAGAATTGAAAAATCTTGTAATGAACGATTTGACGGCTGTCAATGAGGTCTTTTCTGCCGGTCTGGAGGGCTTGCCGATAGCCGCAACAGATTGGACTAACGGTATATTAAAACGCCGCCTCAATAAATTTATGGAAGAATCCTTGCCGGAATTTAGAGCAGACTTTGATATTAAAATGAAAGTTGACTCTAATATATCGACAGCGGTGGTTGATTTGACAGTCTATCCTAAATTGCCTGTTGTGCGGACGATCAGCTTGAGCATGCTGTCCGATACCATGCCCAACATTGCCCTGGTAACACACAGGACATTCATGGAAGATAAAGTCAATGTTTTGATTGGTGTGCCGGTTGCCTTCATTGAGCGGCACAAAGAAGATATTGAGACAATGCTTGCCACGCCTCTTGATGAGCAGACGGACTTTAGAGTATTGAAGATCAACAGCAAGGTTGATTTGACGGCGGCTGAACAAATGAGTGTTGTGGTTCGCAGTGATTCAAGTCGCTACAGAATGAGAGTATCCGGCTGGGTGGATATTGGACGCGATAACAGAGCTAAAGATGATATATTGTTTCGTATGCACGTTGGACGTAAGATTTCTAAACTTGACGAGACTTTCTTTCAGGTAGATGTCAATCCACAAGAAGTGAAATGGAATTGGGCTCTCGGCTATTCGCGCAATATCTTTAAAAATACTTCTTCTGCCTTGCGCTACGACTTCACTGATAAAAACCTCATCGCCGATCTGGAATACTCATTCTTAAAAAATTGGCTACTGCGTTATGAACACAAATTCGACAACGACAGAAAAGAGGCTGCCATCAGATACAAGCTGCATGACTTTCTCGGTATTGAATATGTGATAGATCAGCGAGAAAGCTGGCTCAGATTCATTGGCAACTTCTAAAGCTGATTGGATTTAATGGCCACTCTCAATGAGGTTTGATATGTTTTCGTATTTCTATGAGCACCCGTTACTGAAAAGACCGATTAAAATCTCATATCTCTATGAGTATAATTCATACTATTATTTCAGAGGCGGCATCAGAATAAAAAATCCCAACTTCACCTCGATAGACAGAGCAATTCTTGATCTAAAGAAGAATAAATTCAAGGCGATTG
>CAJODU010000099.1:5917-9809 GCA_905233325.1 uncultured Selenomonadaceae bacterium | reverse complement strand
CACGGATTGTCCTTTTCTGTCTTGCCGGGTGTTCCTGCTCCCCCCTCGCTGATAAATATTTTTAAGGAACTTCAAAGTGACTTAGGCTGTAAAATCCCCAACAACGGCTGCCTTAAACCTTGGGCAGAGCAAGGTGTGCTGCTTCTCAATGCCGTCCTCACCGTCCGCGAGCATTATGCAAATTCTCATCAAGGCAAGGGGTGGGAACATTTCACGGATAAGATCATCAGTCTGCTGAATGACCGCGAAAAGCCGCTTGCCTTTATACTGTGGGGTAATTATGCTCGCAAAAAGAAGGCACTGATTTATAATCCTCAGCACTATATCATTGAGTCGGCACACCCCAGTCCCTTGTCAGCGGATCGCGGATTTTTCGGCAGTCGTCCGTTCTCTCGCGTAAATGATTTTCTCAGGTCGGTGAATCAAGCTCCCATTGATTGGCAAATTCCGGATATTGCAAATTGACCCTCTCTCGCAGATAATCTTAATGCTCGATACTAAAAAGACCTTCAAAGACTAAACGCCTCGAAGGTCTTTTCTTGTGCGAAATTTATTCTAGCCGATGAGTACCTGCCCGAAGTAGACGACAGCACCCATAAATATCACGAATGGTATATAGAATTTGACGGCGAACGCCAAGAGTTGAGAATCAGCACCCTGCACGCCTATAGCCGCAGAGCCGATTGCAATCGATAGCGGCGAGATCATCTTACCGGCACAAGCTCCCGTTGCATTAGCCGCCGCAACCCAAGCCTGAACGGGTTCCGAGGCACCTATGGCCTGACTGGCTATAACCTGCAGCTTGCCGAACAGGACGCAACTTGAAGTCGCAGAGCCTGTTATATAAGTACCGACAGAGCCGAGGAATGCAGCAATGGCGGGGTAAGCCGTGCCTGTAGCTGCGACGGCTGTATCAGCGATCTGTCCCGTCATTCCGCTGTAGCCCATAACCTTAGCCGTTGCAATGACGGCAATGATTGTCACCATTGTGAACTTCAAGCCGTTGATAGTCTTTCCCAAAACGCCAAACATCTCACCAAAGCCGGCACCCTGCTTGAGACCGCCGAGGAAGGCGGCAATCAGAATCAGCACGCCAGGGGTATTCACCCAGACGAAAGTATAAGGTGAGCCGCCTTCGCCGGTGTAAATCGGGACGCTGGATTTAATCGTCATAAGTGCTTGATTAATCGGCGGCACAAGTTTACTCGTCATCAGCAAGAATATGAAAATCAGAATGAAGGGCATACAAGCCGTGATTGCCTTAGATGTGTCAATCTTCGCCGCGGCTTGCGAGGGCATTGCATACTCGGGATCTTCAATGGGAAACTTTTTCGCAAAGACGACGATTGTACCCATTGTTGCGATTGCACCTGCAACGACGGCAAGTTCCGGACCCACGAACATCGACAGCAAAAGCTCCGGCAGGAAGAAGGACAAACCTGCGGCGAGGCACATTGTAGTCATTCCCTTGAGTGCCTTCATTGAACCGCCGGTGACGATAACTATCAGCCACGGGCAGAGGAGAGACAGGACACCAAGCTGCAGACTGGTATAAGTTGCAAGCTGGACGGGATCCATGCTTGTGACGTTGGCGAGAGTGACGAGGGGAATACCTATTGAGCCGTAAGCCGTCGGCACAGAGTTGGCAATCAGGCAGACACTGACGGACAGAATGGGGTTGATACCTATACCTGCAAGCATACCGGCTGGAACGGCGATAGCAGTGCCAAAGCCCGCCATACCTTCCAAAAAGCCTCCGAACCCCCAAGCAATCAGCAGAATCAAGACGCGGCGATCGTGACTGACGCTCGTCAACATATCCTTGATTGTATCCATCGCCTTTGTGTGAAGAACCAGGTTATATGTGAAGATTGCGGCGACGATAACCAAGAGAATCGGCCAGCAAGCCAGTGCCAAGCCTTCCAGTACCGCCTCAATGGCGTATTGCGTCTCCATACTCCAGACGCCCATTCCTGCCGCAAGTGAGATCACCAAGGCTATGACGCACGCCTTCCACGGCGACATTTTAATAATAGCGAGAGCAAGCACCCAACCATAATATTGGTGACAGTGCGAGTAAAAACATCAATGAAATCAGTCTCCCTTCCATAAATTTTTCAGATAGTTCTAACGATAAAATGAGTATTAAACGGTATACCTTGTTTTTCAGATAAGAACATAAAAGCGTTGATAAAATCAACATTTTCGACAAAATGATTATCAGTTAAAATTTTATGAATAGCATTATAATTAACAGAGAGAATGAAAAATATTTTTTTACCTTTAGATTGATTCAAGGCTTTAATTAAGGCATTTAAGTCATTGCACGGGGGGGGGTAATTAAAAATTCTTCCTCAGGTGTAACGGCAAAAATATTTTTTACAAATTCTGCATTTTGTGATTCGGTAAAGAAAGCTCGGCATTTTCCAGCCATTAATTTTGTCAGTGATATTAAATCCAATTTATGTTGATTGTGCATATTTAATATTTCAGCGGAAATATTTCCAAACATATCTTCATTAAACCAGGGGGTTTTTGTAAAATATTTAAAATAGAGCCGATTGAAAATATCTTTTGTATCTAATTTAAGACTTTGCATAACGTAATGATAAATGGCAGGTATAAGTGATTTTGAAATACGTGCGTGTGTTACAAATTTGTTAAATCGAGTAGGCAGCTTTATATAATCATTAGAAAAACAGTAATTCAGAATATCTTGATCCCAGCTTACGTGTTTTCCTTCATTAACAAAAGCACACATTTTATTATAACCATTTTGAATGGTGGAATAATTCTCACGCAAATAATTTAGATTTAAAATCAAAAAACCGGCATTAAAATAATTTTCGTATTTGACTAAATTTGCATGTAACAAATAGACATTTATACCATCAAAAGTTAAACCCATAGAAGATTCGGATACGGCTGCGAGAGGTTTATTTTCAAGATTAATGTTCCAAATTTCTTTAATATCAAGATTTATAATGGTATCTGCATCTATATAAATAATTTTACCTATATTTTTTTCCATAATATGAGGCAAAAGTATACGATAAAGTGTAGCAATAGTATATCTGGACGTTAAAATTTGAGACATATTTTTTCTAAAATTTTCTATTTCCTTAGCAGCTATCTGATCAACATTATAGAATTTTATCTGTTGACCATAGCGGCCGGCAATGTAGATAAATTTATCACGGTTGTCAGGAGTTAGAGTATTGTCGTGCAGAATGTGGACAGTAACATCAGCAGTGGTGTTTTCAAATATGGAGATTATGGACGTACCGACAAATTTGGAATATCTGCCGGTTTTATCATGTAGACCGTAACATATGTGAATCATTATCAAAGCACCTCAATCAACATATTCAAAAATGTCTTCAAGTTTCACATAAAAATCATCATAGAGTGATACTTTTATTTCAAGAGGCACTTCCGCCTTCTGCTCATCGGTTAATTTTTCCCATTCATAATCAGGATAAATGGAATAAATCTTATTCAATATCAATTTATTATCTTGGCGTAGATATACCTCGACGCTTTTTTCTTCTTGATGAACTATCCAATATTCCTTGACGCCATATTTTTCGTAAGCGAAGAGCTTGGCGATTTTGTCCCTGTTCGCCGTTGAGGGTGAAAGAATCTCAACAACGAGGTCAGGAGCCCCGTAAATACCATTCTTTTTGATAATTTCAGGATTGCAGACAATCATCACGTCAGGGACAAAGTTGTCATTTTCGCTGAGGAAGACGTCACCATCAACAAAAGGACGACAACTTTTACCTTTGAGGTGATTTTTAAAAATACCATGTATATTACTTTGAATTTGGGCGTGAACCATAGATGGACGAGCCATCATATAGACTGCACCATTGATGAGTTCATATTTTTC
>CAJODU010000099.1:0-5880 GCA_905233325.1 uncultured Selenomonadaceae bacterium | reverse complement strand
TTCAACTGAATGACAAAATCATCATAGAGTGAAACTTTTATTTCAGAGACAATTTCAGCTTTATCTCTTTCAGAAAGCAGTCTGATTTCTCTATCCGTATAAATTTGGCAAATAGCACTTTTCAAAAATTTACTGTCTTTGAGATGGTAAACTTCAACGCATTTCATAAATGGATCTACAATCCAGTATTCCTTGACGCCGTATTGTTCATATTTAACAAATTTTTCATTTCTGTCACGTGAGGCGGTAGTTTTTGAAATAACTTCAACTACCAGATTCGGTACACCATGAATACCGTCTTCTTTAATAATATTCGGATTACAGACGACAACAATGTCAGGCATATATTGATTATCTTTGTCAAAGAAAGTATCAATATTATAAAAAACTTCATCATCTTTATCATCAAGATAATTATTAAATATGCGAAGAATATTACTAACTATTCTTTGGTGATTTAACACAGGTATAGATCTCATGTAGACTTCACCATTGATAATTTCGTATCTATCATAATCCTCTTGATATGACAATAACAACGCCTCCCATCAAATGAAATGATTAAACAGAGGTATTTTCTTTGTCCGTAGATTTATCAAGGTCGATCTTTTCATCAAGTGGGTAAATCTTCGGCGTCTCGCCTTCGTTGATACAGGCCTCGGTGATAACGACCTTGCGCGGCTCGTTGGACTTGGGAATATCAAACATCACATCAAGCATAACGTCCTCAATGATACCTTTGAGGCTTCGCGCACCGGTCTTGCGCTCAATGGCCTTCTTTGCAACCGCTCTCAATGCCCCCTCCTCAAACTCCAGCTTGACATTATCCATCTCCAGAAGTTTTTCATATTGCTTGACGGGGGCGTTCTTTGGCTCGGTGAGGATACGGAGGAGGGAGTCTTCGTCAAGCGTCTCAAGAGTACAGATAACGGGCAGGCGGCCGATAATCTCCGGAATAATGCCATATTTCATCAAATCTTCAGGTCTGACTTGGTGAATGAGTTCATCATAACGCTTGGAGTCGTCCTCATTGCTGGGAATGTCGACGCCAAAGCCCATACCTGCGGCGTTCTTCTTGACACGCTTGGCGACGATTTTCTCAATGCCTACAAAAGCCCCTCCGACGATGAAGAGTATATTGCGGGTGTTGACCTTGATAGTGGGAGCCTCAGGGTGTTTGCGCTGACCGCGAGCGGTAAATTCAACGACACTGCCCTCAAGCATTTTCAATAGACCCTGCTGAACGCCCTCGTGGCCGGGGTCGGCGGTGATAGAGTTGTTCTCGCCGGACTTGCGGGCGATTTTATCGAACTCGTCAAGATAAATGATACCGTGCTCGGTCTTTTCGATGTCCTTGCCGGCGGCGTAGTAGAGGTTGCGGACGGCGACCTCAACATCAGCACCGACAAAACCCGCCTCCGTCAGGCTGGAGGTATCCGTCACGGCGAAGGGAATATCCAGCAACCTGGAGAGGTGAGAGAGGAGCGCAGTCTTGCCGCAACCGGTGGGTCCCATGATGATGACGTTGCTCTTGTCGATCTCCTCCTCGCCGCCGCTGTGCTTGTAGTCGTATAACATTCTCTTGTAGTGGTTGTAGGCGGCGACGGAAAGGATTTTCTTGGCACGCTCCTGCTTGATGATGAACTCGTCGAGGTAAGCCTTGATGACGTGGGGTTTGTTCTTCTTGAGGACTTCGGCAAGTTCGGCGGCAAAGCGACTGCCTCCGCCGCTGCCGGAGCGAGATTGAGTATCAACCTGCCCCTTTTCGGCGTCGTGTTCGTCGAGGAGGCGGTTAATCTCGCGGATACAGTTCCGGCAAATGGCAAAACCGGTGTTGGGGTCGAAGATGGGAATATCGTATTGATCGCGGACTTTGATCCTTTTTCTGCATAAGCTGCATTTGACTTCTTGAACGGGCATTTTATTAACTCCTTAAATAAAGTATTTGACACCGGCCTCAAAGATAGGCTGGTTTTTGTTGCCGGTGATATTTTTGTAAAGATTTTCGCCGCGACGCTCGGAATGAGCCATCTTGCCGAAGATGCGGCCGTCGGGGCTGGTGATACCCTCAATGGCGGCGAGTGAACCGTTGGGATTGAAGGGCAGCTCCATAGTGGGGTTGTTGTCGAAGTCGACATATTGAGTGGCAATCTGCCCCCTCTCGGCGAGCTTGATAAGCCATTCATCATTGGCGACGAAACGCCCCTCACCATGGCTGACGGGAATGGTGTGAATGTCACCGACGTTGAAGTTGGCAAGCCAGGGGGAGGTGTTGTTAGCAATGCGGGTGTTGACCATAGAGCTGACGTGTCTGCCGAGGGTGTTGTGGGTGAGGGTGGGGTCGGTGGGCTTGAGGGGTCTGATCTCACCATAGGGCAGGAGACCGAGCTTGATGAGGGCTTGGAAGCCGTTGCAGATACCGAGGATAAGGCCGTCGTGCTTGTTGAGGAGATTCATCACAGCCTCAGCGATACGGGGGTGGCGGAACATAGCAGCAATGAATTTACCGCTGCCGTCAGGCTCGTCACCACCGCTGAAACCACCTGGGAACATCAAAATCTGAGAGTCATCAATGTGCTTGACGATAGCCTCGACGCTCTCCTCGACGGCAGAGGGGGTGAGATTGCGAATCACAAGCACTTCAGGCAACGCGCCCGCATCTGTCCAGGTCTTCGCACTGTCATATTCGCAGTTCGTCCCCGGGAACACGGGAATAAAAACCTTTGGTTTGCCGCTGAAGATCGACGATCCGACGGACTTTGAGACGTTGCGAATATCAAGAGCCTTCATGGTAGTTGCAGCGGCAACCTTCGTCGGGAATATCTTCTCAAGCGGTGTCGTGTAGGCGGCTTTGATTTCGTCAAGAGATATTGTGGTATCGCCGCAGATGATGAGGTGGTCGCTGATGGTGGTGCCGAGTTCAACAAAGGGCGTCAAGTCAGCAAGGTCAACACCGTCGGCCGCCTCGACAATAAGGGTGCCGTAACGCCAAGTGAAGAAGGATTCAACGGAACGCTTGGCGGGGTGAAAGCTGAAACCGATGCCGTTGCCGGCAGTCATCTTGGATATGGCCGCCGCGATACCACCGCGATCAACGCTTATTGCAGATATTATCTTGCCCTCGCTGATGAGCTTTTGAACGGTGAGGAAGTTTGTCTTCAATTCTTTAAAGAGCGGCACACCGTACCTGTCACGCGGACAGGGGATTATATATACTTTATGTCCCGCCGCTTTGAACTCCGGCGATATAACCTTATCAGCCTCCACCGGCGCGACGGCAAAGGACACTAACGTCGAAGGGACATGCAAATCTTCAAAAGTCCCGCTCATAGAGTCCTTGCCACCGATAGCCGCAACGCCAAAACTCTTCTGTGCGAGGAAGGCACCCAGCAAGGCACTGACGGGCTTGCCCCACTTGTCGGGATCATCACCAAGCCGCTCAAAATACTCTTGCAGAGAGAGCCAAGCCTTACGGTAGTCGGCACCGAGAGCAACCAACTTCGCGAGTGACGATGTAATCGAATCAATGGCACCGTGGAAGGGACTCCAATCAGAGATATAGGGATCGAAACCAAAAGTCATAGCCGTGGCAGTGTTCGTCCTGCCTTCAACAGGTAACTTTGCGACCATACCCTCAGCAGGTGTCAACTGATTCTTGCCACCGAAGGGCATAAGGACAGTCCCCGCGCCTATCGTTGAATCAAAACGCTCAGCAAGCCCCTTCTGACTACAGACATTCAGATCGTTGAGGCATTTGAGCCATTCCGTCCTGAGGTTGTCGCTCTCGACGAGTGGAGAATATTTGCCGGAAGAGTGGATATGTGCCGTGATATGTTGCTTGACGCCGTTGGTGTCAAAGAAGTCGCGGCTGACGTCGACGATCTTTCTGCCGCGCCACTTCATAACAAGCCGCCTCTCATCGGTAACCACAGCTACTTCTGAAGTTTCAAGATTCTCCTCGTCAGCCAGTTTTTTGAAGAGTGCAACATCAGCAGGAGCGAGAACAACCGCCATTCTCTCCTGACTTTCGCTTATGGCAAGCTCCGTGCCGTCAAGTCCTTCGTATTTTTTTGGAACGGCGTCAAGATTGATTTCAAGCCCGTCGGCAAGTTCACCTATCGCCACGGAAACGCCGCCGGCTCCAAAGTCATTGCAACGCTTGATAAGTCGTGCGGCTTGAGGATTCCTGAAGAGACGTTGTATCTTGCGTTCAGTCGGAGGATTGCCCTTCTGGACTTCTGCCCCACAATTCTCAACGGAATGTGAATCGTGAGCTTTAGAAGACCCCGTCGCGCCGCCTATACCGTCACGCCCCGTGCGACCGCCCAGCAGGACAACCACATCACCGGCTTGAGGAGTCTCACGTCTGATATTAGCCTTAGGAGCAGCGGCAATCACCGCACCGATCTCCATTCGCTTGGCAAGGTAGCCCTCATGGTAGACCTCATGCACCTGCCCTGTGGCAAGTCCAATCTGGTTACCATAGGAACTGTAGCCCTGTGCCGCACCTTGTGTTATCTTCTTCTGCGGAAGTTTACCGGCTAGAGTCTCCGAGAGCGGACGACGAGGATCCGCCGCGCCGGTTACCCTCATAGCTTGATAGACATAGGATCTGCCACTGAGTGGATCTCGAATTGCACCGCCGAGGCAAGTCGCCGCACCGCCGAAGGGTTCAATCTCCGTCGGGTGGTTGTGTGTCTCATTTTTGAACATTATCAGCCAATCCTCAAGTTTACCGTCAATATCAGCCTTGATATTGAAACTGCAAGCATTGATCTCGTCGGATATGTCAAGATCAGGCAACATTCCGTCATATCTGAGACTTTTTGTGCCGATTGTTGCCAAATCCATCAACGATATATCACGCCCCGAATGTTCACCATAGAGCTTGCGGCGGTCGCTGATATAATGTTTGTAGGCGTTCATTATTGCCGGCATAAAGTAGGCGGGATCGTCGTCGTCGACAGTCTCAAAGATGATATCGTCTATCTTGGTGGTGAAAGTCGTGTGGCGGCAGTGATCGGACCAGTAAGTATCAATAACTTTGAGTTCCGTTATAGTCGGCGGGCGTTTCTCCGTTTCGCAGAAGTATTTTTGACAGAACTTCAAATCCTCAAAGCTCATTGCAAAGCCGCGTTCCTTGAGGAAGGTCTCAATAGCGGCATCGTCAAAAGTGTTGAAGTCAGTGAGGACTTCTACATCAGGCGGGGTGTCTGTGATCATCTGTAGCGTTGAAGGCTTGTCAAATCCGGCTTCACGGCTTTCAATGGCATTGATTAGATATTTTTTGACTCTTTCGACATCTTCATCACTGACATTGCCGACAAGTGCAATCACTTCAGCAGTCTGAATTGTAGGGCGTTCCTTGCCGGTGATGAGCTGGACACATTGTGCTGCGGAATCGGCACGCTGATCATATTGCCCCGGCAGATACTCAATCGCAAACACTTTGGCATCATCAATAACCGGCAGAGTCTCTTCATAGAGCAAATCAACCGGCGGCTCACTGAATACTATATTCTTGACGGCATTGTACTCCTCTTCGGATAGACCCTCAATATCATAGCGTTGAAATAACCTCAGGGACTGAAGCCCTGCTATCTCCAGCGTCTCACGAATATCTTCAAACATATGGACGGCAGGAATGTCAAAACCTTTACACTTCTCGACAAAAACTCTTCTTACACTCATACAGATCGTCCCCTCAAGTTACTTCAACAGCTCAACCGGAATCTTGACCACAACTTTAGTGACCTTCGAGGGCTCATCATCATCTAACGAGCCACACGGGCTGTGTACATCGACAGGATAGAGGACGGCGAAATTGCGGGGAGAGAGTACCACACAACTCTCCGGCACCAAAGCCTTGTAGAAAGTCAC